>NZ_JAAKSD010000006.1:0-225489 GCF_049173735.1 Aeromonas sp. 602396
GTGGGTTTAATTGGATTCGAACCAACGACCCCTACCATGTCAAGGTAGTGCTCTAACCAACTGAGCTATAAACCCACATCTGCATTTCTTTCAAACTGAATGGTGCGTCCTGGTGGATTCGAACCACCGACCCCCACCATGTCAAGGTGATGCTCTAACCAGCTGAGCTAAGGACGCATAATCAGTGTTCTGTAATGGTGCGTCCTAGTGGATTCGAACCACCGACCCCCACCATGTCAAGGTGGTGCTCTAACCAGCTGAGCTAAGGACGCATCACAGAAGAAGTGGTGGGTTTAATTGGATTCGAACCAACGACCCCTACCATGTCAAGGTAGTGCTCTAACCAACTGAGCTATAAACCCACTTTCTCTTACTTCACTACGCCAGCGCTGCTGACGTGGTCGGCATACTACCCATGCCCCCCAAGGCTGTCAACAGGCCATATGCACAAAGGAGACTGTTTGCCCAGTTCTTGCGCAGCCTGTTGATTTTGCAGGCGAGTTGTCGCTTGCCAAGCCCTGTTACTGAGATCGCGACAGGGTAGTGCAGGCCTCCGGAGTGGCAAAACGGCCGTAGATGTAGCGCAATCTTGCCCCCAGCATCAGGGCCGCACTGGTGAGGCCGACGATAAAGCCGATCCAGAAACCCTGCGGCCCCATCCGTGGCACCAGCCAGTCGGTCAGACCCAGGATCATGCCGGTGGGCAGCCCCAGTCCCCAGTAGGCGACGATGGTGACGTAGAAAATCGCCTGGGTATCCTTGTAACCGCGCAGTGCGGCGGCCGCGACCACCTGTACCGAGTCGGAGATCTGATAGATGGCGGCGAAGAACAGCAAAATGGCCGCCAGAACGATCACCTGCTGATCATCGGTATAGATGGAGGCGATCTGCTCGCGCAGTAACACCGTCATGGCGGCAGTGGCAGCGGCAATGGCCATCCCCAGCATCAAGCCGGTGCGAGCCGCCACCCGAGCATGATGGGGCTGCCCTTCGCCGATGCTGTGACCGACCCGGATGGTGACACCCACCCCGATGGAGAGGGGCAGCATAAAGACCAGGCTGGAGAAGTTCAGCGCAATCTGGTGGCTCGCCACCGTCTCGGCGCCGAAGGGGGCCAGCATCAGGGCCACCACGGTAAACAGGGTCACCTCGCAGAAGATCGCCATGGCGATGGGGAACCCTAAGCGGAACAAGCGCCAGATCCGGCTGCCGTTGGGGCGAGCCAGCTGGGAGAAGAGCCGGATCTCGGTGAAGTGACGGGAGAGCTTCACATAGAGGATCATCGCCAGCAGCATGGCCCACAGCACGATTGCCGTGGCCACGCCACAACCCACCCCGCCAAGCTTGGGCATGCCGAAGTGACCGTGGATGAAGATGTAGTTGGCGGGAATATTGACCGCCAGCCCGACAAAGCCGATCACCATGGTGGGCATGGTGTGGGAGAGCCCCTCACTGAAGTTGCGCAGCACCTGGAACATCACGAAGGCGGGCAGGCCCCACAGGATGGCGTGCAGGTAACCAGTGGTCTTGGCGGCCATCACAGGCTCCACATCCATGAACTGCAACGCCAGCGGGCTGTAATAGAGCGCAATCATCGCCAGCGGGGTGACGATCAGTGCCAGCCAGAAACCCTGATGAACGGCCGGGCGAATGGCTTCGCGTTTACGGGCGCCATTGAGCTGGGAGACGATGGGGGTGAGCGCCATGATGATCCCCTGCACCAGCAGGATCACCGGTAGCCAGAAGCTGGACGCCACCGACACGGCGGCCAGATCGACCGCACTCACCTGACCCGCCATCACGGTATCGACGAAGTTCATGGCGACCTGAGCCACCTGGGCGACCAGAATGGGGCTGGCTAGACGGACGAGCTGCTTCGCCTCGGACCAATAACGTTGCACTGACACCTCCGAGTGGATCAGATAAGAGTAAAAAAGAGCGGAAATCGGGAAGAGCCTTTGCACTTTCGGACGAAAGTGCAAAGGGTGGGGGAGGCATTCTAGCCTGAAATTCAGCCAGGACGAAATAGTTGCCACCCCAAGGGGCAGGATCAGGCGTCTTCGTGATCGCTGATCAGCAGGTTGGCAGCGGCATAGGCAGCCTGCTCGCGCAGCTCGGCGGGTACCCGCTCATCAGCGGCGACCGCGTTGAGGGCGCGGATAGTAGCGGCGATGGCGTTTGGCACATAGCCCTGCTCGCCGGAGCCAATCTGGTTATAGGCGATACGGATCGCTTCACAACATTGATATACCTGCATTTCTTTTTCCTTGTTTACCCGGATGTGAACGGCGTCACTATAGCGATCGGGCGCAAGCTTGTCAGCCTGTACCCTTGTCTCACCCTCTGCCCGAGGTTAACCTGCCCTTTTTGCAGTAGCAGGAGACGAGAGATGTTCACTGGCATAGTGCAGGGGACCGCCGAACTGGTGGCCATCGAAGAGCAACCCAACTTCCGTACCCATGTGATCCGCATGCCCAGCCGGGAGTGGGGGGAAGGGTTGGCCCTCGGTGCCTCGGTCGCTCACAACGGCTGCTGTTTGACCGTCACCCGGGTCGAGGGGGAGCTGGTCAGCTTCGATTTGATGCAGGAGACCCTGCGCCTGACCAACCTCGGCAAGCTGCAGGTGGGGGACAAGGTCAATGTGGAGCGGGCTGCCCGCTTTGGCGACGAGATCGGCGGTCATGCCATGTCTGGCCATATCATCGGCATGGCAGAGGTTACCTCGGTGATCGACACACCCAACAACCGTCAGGTGTGGTATCGCCTTGCTCCCGAGCTGATGAAATATGTGCTGACCAAGGGGTACATCGGCATTGACGGCATCAGTCTGACCATCGGCGAGGTGCGTGAGCGGGAGTTCTGCGTCCACCTGATCCCCGAGACCTTGGCCCGCACCAACCTGGGTTGGGCCAAGGCTGGCTGGCAGACCAATATCGAGATCGATCCTCAGACCCAGGCCATCGTCGATACCGTGGAGCGGGTGCTGGCGGCACGCGGGGGTAACTGAAAGGAACCGGCTCGGTTTCAATCGTCTCATAAGCAAGGGCCTGCAGTGTGCAGGCCCTTGTTATTTACATGGTGAAAATATCCACTCAACTTTTTATGGCTCGCAGTCACAACATCTGCTCAGCTCTTTGCGACTTGCATGCAAAACAGCTGCTCGGCCTTTTGTGACTCGTAATCAAAACAGTTGCTCGTCGTCTGCATCCACAAACAACTGCAAACAGTCGCGTGCTTCGTCGCGGTGAAGCCGCAGATGGATCGGATTGCAACAGGCCATGCAATCTTCGTAAAACTCCTGATCACCCTGGCTGGCATCCAGCTCGACCCGGGTATGGTGGCCGCAGTGGGGGCAGACGATGCGCTTGCTGGTGTACTCGATCATGATAACCTCCTCGGGCCCTGAGGCCGCCTATCTACCCTGATTCTAGTCGGGCTGCAGGGGGTTAACCGCGAGCAAACGCACGTTTATGACAGAGATCAAGCCTGAGGGATGGCAAGGTGAAACCGGCTGGACTGGTCGTGTGCGATAAGCACAATCCGGTTGTGATTGACGGGTGAAAAGAGGGGAATTGCCAACGGTTGTTTGGCAATAACAGGGGGCTGGAGCCCCCTGCGGATATGAGAACGCGAGCGCAGCAAGGCGCCGATAGGCGCTATTTGACCCAGCTGGCCAACATGTCGGCATTGAGTTCGGCCAGCGAGCCGAGCTGGTAGTTGGCGATGGCCAAGCGTGGGTCGCCCACTAAAGCGGGATCCGGCACGATCAGCGCTGTCATGGAGGCCGCCTTGGCCGCCAGCAAACCGGTAAAGCTGTCTTCGATGGCCAAGCAGTGCACCGGTTCCACCCCCAGTTTCTCGGCGGCGTGGATATAGACATCCGGGTGCGGTTTGCCGAAACGCTCGATTTCCGCAGAGTGAACCGCCATAAAGCGATCGCGAATGCCGAGTTTGCCGAGTACAGCTTCTACCATGGCAAAGGGTGAGGAGGTCGCCAGACCCACTTTCAGGCCGCGGGCCTCGATAAGGTCGAGCGCCTCCTGCACACCGGCTTTGGCCTGACCTTCGGAGAGGATCAGGGCGTTGACCCGATCCAGAATGCGCTGTACCACCTCTTCCTGAGTCGGGCCGCTCCACGGGCGCAGGCGATACCAGTGGGCAACCAGCTGATCTATGCGCACGCCGATGGTCGACTCACAATCCTCGACGGTGTGGGGGTGACCCAGTTCGGAGAAAACGGCGATTTGGGCCCGTTGCCAAAAGGGTTCCGAGTCGATCAGAACACCATCCATATCGAAGATCACGGCAGCTAACATCTTGTACTCCTGACAAATTTGAAGAGGGGATTATAAGCCTGACGGGGAAATGCAAAAGGGGCATTGCCATGCCCCTTGCGCTCGATCACATCGGCAAACGTTTGTTTTGCTGTGGCAAAAAAGCCCTTAGAACAGTACTTCGACCTTGGCGGCCACAGCTTTGGCTTTTTCCACCGCATCCTGGCAATCCGCTGCGCGGGTCAGCGCCACGCCAAGACGGCGGCGACCGGCGATCTCCGGCTTGCCAAACAGCCGCAGCTGGGCGCCCGGCACCAGCGCCAATGCCTCACCAATTCCCTGATAGCGGATGTCCTGGCTGTGCCCTTCGCGCAACACCACGGCGGAGGCACTCGGCCCGTACTGGGTGATGGTGCCGACCGGCAGTCCCAGAATGGCGCGCACGTGCAGGGCGAACTCGGAGAGATCCTGCGAGATAAGGGTCACCATGCCGGTATCGTGGGGGCGGGGGGAGACTTCGCTGAACCACACCTCATCCCCCTTGATGAAGAGTTCGACCCCGAACAGGCCGTAACCGCCGAGGGCCTCGACCACCTTGGCCGCTACCTCTTTGGATCGGACCAGCGCCAGCTCGCTCATCACCTGTGGCTGCCAGGATTCGCGGTAGTCGCCATCTTCCTGCCGGTGGCCGATAGGGTCGCAGAAGTGAATGCCATCGACGGCGCGTACCGTGAGCAGGGTGATCTCGTACTCAAAGGGAACGAAGCCCTCGACGATCACCTTGCCACGACCGGCGCGGCCACCCTCCTGGGCGTAGGTCCAGCTCTCATCCAGCTTGGCGAGATCGCGCAGTACACTCTGCCCCTTGCCGGACGAACTCATCACAGGTTTCACCACGCAGGGCAGGCCGATAGCCTCGACGGCGGCGACAAACTCCTCTTTGCTTTGGGCAAAACGATAGGGTGAGGTGGGCAGACCCAGGGTCTCGGCGGCGAGGCGGCGGATCCCTTCCCGGTTCATGGTGAGTTGGGTAGCGCAGGCGTTGGGCACTACCTTGACCCCTTCTTGCTCAAGGGCAGCCAGGGTATCAGTGGCAATCGCTTCAATCTCGGGGATGATGAGGTCGGGTTTAACCTCGGCAACCAGGGCACGCAGGGCGTTGCCATCGAGCATGTCCAGCACGTGGGCTGCGTGGGCCACCTGCATGGCGGGGGCGTTGGCATAGCGGTCGGCGGCGATCACTTCGATCCCGAACCGTTGCAACTCGATGGCGACCTCTTTGCCAAGTTCGCCGGAGCCCAGCAGCAGGGCACGGGTGGCGCCGGGGCGGGTTGCGGTTCCAAACATACGATCTCTCCTGATGTCGATGGTCATTGTTGATGATCGCTATCGCACGAATAGCGGACAAAAAAAGAGGCACGCATGGCGTACCTCAGGAAACGGGTTTGTGAGCGCGCTGCTCCAGATGGGTCAGCAAGGTAATGGCGCCAATGATGATGGCGGCGCCAAGCCACAGACGGCCGGGGGGCGCCCAGCCAAATACCAGCCAGCCCGCCAGCACGTTCATCGGCAGCTTGGCAAAATCGAAAGGCTGCACGAAGGAGGCCTCTGCCACGCTGTAAGCGCGAGCGATGGACATTTGGGCCAGTGCCGTCAGCACGCCGGAGGCGGCTACCAGCAGCCACTGGCTCTCGCTTGGCCACTGCCACTCCGGCAGGGCCAGCATGATGTTGAACGGGGTACTAAAGATAAGCAGATAGACCACAATGGTGTGGGATGATTCGTTGGCCGCCTGATAGCGCACCATCAGGGAGTAGCCGGCCCAGAACAGCGCCGCCGCCACCGGCAGCAGGGAGGCCCAGTTGAACTCGTCAGTCCAGGGGGCGAGGATCAGCATGGCGCCGGCAAAGCCCGCCAGGGTGGCCAGAATGCGGGTGCGGCTCACCTGCTCCTTGAGCAGCAGGGCGGAGCCCAGGGTGGCAAACAGCGGTGAGGTCATCAGCAGGGCGATCCCCTGCCAGATGGGGACGGGGTACGCCAGTGCCCAGAGCCAGAGCTGGATGCCGATCACTGCCAGCAATACCCGCAACAGGTGCAACCGGAACTGATTGGTCATCAGGGATTGGCGCAAGCCATGACGAACCAGCCAGGGCAGTAGGCAGATCAGGGCGATCAGGTATTGATGGAAGGCGACCTGAGTCGATGGGAGGCCAAGCTTGAAGCTGACATACTGGCTCAGGCTGTTGACGGCGGCGAAGCAGAGTCCTGCCACCATCATCCAGACTGCACCGGCCAAAGGAGAGTGCCTGCGCGAGGGTATCATGGGATCCGGGTCGCTGGAAAAAAGTGCGGCGGATCATAACGGCAATCGTTTGTTCTGCCAAGGGTGGAAGCGCGGCCGCAGGGTTGGCTGGCGAGGAAGTGGCCTTGCATCAAAAAATTTGAACAAGTTGAGCATCTATTTTCGCTATCAGCAAATAAGCACAATGTTTAGAGTGACCTCCATCGACAGCAAGGCTGTTCAACCGACAACCAAATGGAGTTTCACCATGGCCAATATCCTCGTACTCAAATCCAGCATCCTGGGTCAATATTCCCAATCCAACGCCCTGATCGACGGCTTCCTGGCTGATCATCAGGATGATGCCGTCACCGTGCGTGATCTGGCGGCCCTCAACCTGCCGGTGCTGGATGGCGAGCTGGCCTCCGGCCTGCGTGGTGGTGATAACCTCAATGAGCGTCAACTGGCGGTGA
The DNA here is from genome assembly GCF_049173735.1 of Aeromonas sp. 602396. NCBI lineage: Bacteria > Pseudomonadati > Pseudomonadota > Gammaproteobacteria > Aeromonadales > Aeromonadaceae > Aeromonas > Aeromonas sp. 602396. The sequence continues at coordinate 7,029 of NZ_JAAKSD010000006.1, forward strand.
TCGCCCAGTCCGACGAGCTGATCGCCGAACTGAAAGCGAGCGACTTGGTGGTGATTGCGGCCCCCATGTACAACTTCAACATCCCGACCCAGCTGAAAAACTGGATCGATCTGGTGGCTCGTGCTGGCGTCACCTTCCGCTACACCGAGACCGGTCCGGTGGGTATGGTTGAAAATACCCGTGCGCTGGTGATCAGCCCCCGCGGCGGCATGCACGTCGGCAGCGCCACCGATCTGGTCACTCCCTACATGCGTACCGTGCTCGGTTTCATCGGTATCAAAGAGGTGGATTTCATCTACGCCGAAGGGATGGGGATGGGCCCGGATGCCCAGAGCAAGGGGATGGAAGCGGCCAAAGCGCAGCTTGAGGCTCTGGCTATCTAAGGGCTCTCTTTTATAAGGGCTCTCTATCCCGTCAGGGGTTATCTCTTCAAGGGGTTGCCCTGCGAGATACAAGAACGCAGCCATCAGGCTGCGTTTGTTTTTTGGTTAGATATGATTGCGACAGACGTTGCTGCTACAGAGAGTATCGCGGCAAGTGGTCGGTATAGACGCTCTGGCGGAGTCACTACTCCATCATAAAGCGGCGACAACCACGTACCAGCAGCAATGCCACCATGACCAGCAGGCCAAGCAAGAGGGTGGTTAGCCACTGTTCGGTACTTTGCGGCAAGTAGGGTGTGAAGAGGCTGATCATCAACAGGGTACAGAGCGTGATCAACAGGCTCTGTCGGGTCATCAATATCATGGGGTCATCCTTGGTTTGCTCACCTGAAACGATTTTAATGCCCTCTTGTGACAGGGTGATGTATCCGTGCATCACCCTGTTGGCCTCTTCAGACCATATCAGGTTTTTACCGCAGAGCCAGCGCCATCACTGGCGCTGTGATCCCGATCCCGCTAGCTCTCTTTATCTGAACTGTTTCTGCGCTGGCTGGTAGTGAAAATCGCCGCTGGCGAGCCGCGCTTCCAGTGCCGCCTGATCGATCTCCTGCGCTTTGCAGAGATCATTCAGATCGTCATAGCGATCTCGCAGCTGCATATTGACGACGCTCAGCAGCATGTTGATGTCCATGGTGGCGAACTTTTTCAAATCCATGATTATTTCTCCCGATCCAGTGATTGCAACTGCTCAATGGCGGCGCTGACGCTGTGCAGATGCTGGCGGATCGCCTCGCGGGATTCGCTAGGCAGATAGTCGGTCAGGGTATGTTGCCAGCTGCCCGCTTCACTCTTGAGCTGCAGGAAGAGGGCGAGCCCGGCATTGGTGAGGGAGACCAGGCTGATGCGTTTGTCCTGCTCGCTGCTCTCGGTAAAGATGATCCCTTTTTCGACCAGACGGCGGATCTCGCGGGAGATGCGCACCTTGTCCATGCCGCTCGCCTCGACCAGCTCTTTCTGGCTGATGGGGTAGTTGGGGCCGAGCACCATCATCAGGCGCCATTGCGGCACGGTCAGCTGGTAACGCTGTTCATAAAACTGTTCGAAGGTATCCCGTAGCATCTCGGCGGCATGTACCAACTGATAGGGCGGGTAGTGAGCGAGTAACGCTATGATTTTTGACATATTACACCCTGCTGTGACGGCTGCATCAGATGCAGTTTCTTTTGATACTTTGACATTGATGATACGAAACTCAAGCTGATTTGTCTGACCCGGTTGCGATGAAATGTGCGGTGGCGCACGCCCTCAAGGAAAAACCGGGTCTGACCGACGGGATTTTAAGCCAACGTTGTTCAGCCTTTACGCAACCAGATGAGGGCGTTCTGCTTGAGCCAAGCCTCGCGAGTGTGGATAGCGTAGAGCGCGGCCTCGTCGCGGCTGCCCGCTTGCCAGCTTTGTGGCTCCTGTTTGGGCAGCTTGCGCTGACCCAGCAGGCAGGCCGGAATGTGCGGGTTGGCCTCGATGGCGACCAGCAGATGGGGCTTGGCTGCCTCGGCACCCTCGGTAGCAAAGACCATCAGCGCCTTGTTATAGAGCAACCAGCTGGAGGCTTCATCGAAGCGCACCAGCAGGGCGGCCAACGCCTGCCAATCCCCTTGCAGTGCATAGAGGGTGGAGAGGTTGTAGCGGCAACCCAGCTCATCGGCCATGCAGATTGTCAGCAGCGCCAGATACTCCGCTTTGGCCTCGTCCAGCTTGCCAAGGCGCAAAAGGCAGTCGGCACGGCCGGCTCTGGCGGCCAGCAGAGGACGCAGCTCGGGGGCACTCCAGCCGTGGCCGGCGATTTGCTGCCAGAAGGCTTCATCAAAGAGTGGAGTGGCATCGGCGATGATCTTCTCGAACCAGCCTAGGCGGGCCTGATGATCGCGGCAGCTGTCGGCCAGCTCGAACCAGGTCTGCCACTGTTGGGCCTGCTCGCTATTGAGGGCCACATCAGCGCTGGGGGCGGCCTGATACTGGTCGAGGTTGAGCAACTGGTTGAGGGCGGTTTTCATGTTCTGGCGCTGGCGTTTGCAGAACTCGACAAAGGGGAGTTCGCTGGCGGCGGCGCTATAGAGCATCTGGGCCATCTGCTTGTCGCGAAACAGGCTCAGCTCGGCGGCCAGACTGAAGCGGTACTGGGTGGTCGGGTCGTTCAAATCCTTCGGCTTGGGCCAGGTGGCAAAACCCATGCTGAAGCCATAACACCATTGACCGAGTGGGTGGCTCTGTTCGAACACCTGCTCGGGGTTATCGCTGGGCAGGCGGCATTGACTCGGCAGGGCCAGCTGGGCGTCGTCGGCCTGGGATTCCAGCTCGGCGATCAGGTGGTTGAGGGCTTCTGCGCTTTTTTCATCCAACTCGGCATCCTGTTCCAGCAGACCAGCCAACGGGCGTTGCCAGTCAGGGCTTTCCGGCCCTACCAGACGAGCACAGAGAAAACCGTGCAGGGCCGGGTAGGTCATGTCCTGATCGCTGTGGCTCTGGATCCATTGATTAAGATGGCGGGTACGAGTGGATGGGTTCATCGACAGTTCCTCTGGATTTGAACAGCCGCGGAGTCTACCTAAAAGTGGGGTTATTTGCAGCAAATGGCCGCCTGTTTGGCGATTTAATCACCATTGGCGGATAAGGTAAGGGCGAAAGAGCGGCCAGTGGTGGCTTGGGGACTAGGCCGGATCACCGCTCTTGAGGTAACATGCGCGCCCATAGGGGCCATGTTCAGTTGGCCCATCCGGGTAATGAAAAAAGAGAGCACCATGATACAGATTGGCAAGATGAACACCCTCACCGTTGTTGAACTCGAAGACCGTGGCGCCTGGCTTGCGGCCGATGAGTACGGTGAACTGCTGCTGCCCAAGCGTCAACTGCCGGAAGGGGTGAAAGAGGGGGATAGCGTGCAGGTCTTCCTCTATCTGGATGCCGATTGCGAGCCGGTGATCACCACCGACAAGCCATTTGCCATGGTGGACGAATTTGCCGGTCTGAAAGTGGTCAATGCCAACAAGATTGGTGCTTTCCTCGACTGGGGCATGAAAAAGGATCTGTTTGTGCCCAGCCGTGAGCAGAACAAGCCGATGCAGGTGGGCCACGTCTATCTGGTGCGTCTGCAACTGGATAATGAAGGGCGCATGGTCGGCACCAGCCGCATCGAGCGTTTCCTGACCCCGGCCGGCAGCAACTTCAAGGTCGGTGACGAAGTGACCGCGCTGCCGGGGGAGCACTCGCCCCTTGGCATCAAGGTGATCGTCAACGGTCAGTATCCCGGCATGCTGTTCAAGAACGAGGTGTTTGGCCGGGTGATGACCGGTCGGCCGCAAACCGCTTGGGTCAAGCAGGTTCGCGAAGATGGCAAGCTGGATCTGACCCTGCAAAAGCCGGGTCTGGCGCGGGTTGATGATGCCGGTGAGCGCATTCTGAGCCGGATGAAAAAGCAGGGCGGCAGTCTGGCGGTGGGTGACAAGAGTGAACCCGAACTCATCTACAAGCTGTTCAGCATGAGCAAGGGCACCTTCAAGAAGGCGATCGGCGGCCTCTACAAGCAGGGCAAGATTGTCATCGAAGACAATGCCATCACTCTGGTGGCCACAGAGACCGACTCGGCAGTGGATAGCGAATAAGATGCCGAGCCCCTGTGTTGGCCTCTGCAAGGCGAAAGACGGGCTTTGCCTTGGTTGTGGCCGCACCCTGAGCGAGATCGGCCACTGGTCGGCGATGGATAGCAAGGCCCAGCTGGCGGTGATGGCCGAATTGGATGGCTCGAAAAGCACCCACCGCTGCCCGGGTTGTGGCGAACCGGCCTATTGCGCCGTTTCTGCCGGTCAGACCATTGCGCAGTGCTGGTGCAGCCAGTTGCCGGTACTGCCGATGCAGGAGGCCAGCGCTTGCTGGTGCCGCCGCTGTCTGGCCAAGGCCATCGCGGCGCAGGATTAGCAGAAAACTGAATTAAGTGAAAATAGAAACAAGAAAGGCGCCGATGGCGCCTTTTTTATGCCTGCTGCTGGCGATGCCAGCGCACATGCACTTGATCTTCGGTCAGCAGACGGGGCAGCAGGAAGGTGGCGAAGATCACCTCAAACTCATCCTGATGATCCAGCAAACCGACCCACACTTCGACCCAGCGCTCCATATCGACCGGTTCACCCAGCTCGGTCGACCAGTCGGCATTGGGCAGGGTCGCCTCCACGGCGCCACGCTGCTCAAACTCCAGGGTGATGTCGACTATTTGTTCGGGGGCCAGCATATCGGCGGCCTGCTCAAGAAACTGATCATAGGCCCATTCGACCAGCTGATCCGGGGTACGCTGTTCCATGAAATCACTCCAGATACATCGAGGTTCGTTACTGTAACAATTATTGGCTGTGGCGGCCAGACCAGTGCGCCGGGCGTGGCTGGCCTGTCCAAGTTGCCGTTGGGGGAGTATGGTTAAGGCGCGGATCAGCTGGCAGGGAGTAAGGGGATGAAGCAGCGGGGACGGCGGCAACAGATCAAGCGACGGCGCGAGGCCTGGTGGTGGCACTATCTGCCGCTTCACCGCGAAACGGTGGGCGGCCATCTGGGCCCACCGGAGAAACCCGATGAGCCCTGAGGATCAGTCGGCCTGATGCACCCGATTGAGGGTGATCTGGCCCAGTTGTCCCATCTGGCGGCGGATCCAGACCGAGCGCTTCTGCACATAGGGTGAAGGGGGCTTGACCCGATAGCGCCACGGATTGGGCAGGGCAGCAGCCAGCAGGGATGACTCGTAGCGGGTCAAGCGGCTGGCCGGTTTGCCAAAGTAGGTGCGGGCAGCGGCTTCGGCGCCATAGATGCCGGGGCCGAACTCCACGATATTGAGATAGACCTCGAGAATACGGGCCTTGTCCCAACCCAGCTCCATCAGCAGGGTAAACCAGGCCTCCAGCCCCTTGCGCAGGAAGCTGCGATCACTCCACATAAAGAGGTTCTTGGCGGTCTGCTGACTGAGGGTGCTGGCGCCGCGCACCCGTTCGCTGTGCTGGTTGTGCTTGAGGGCCGCGTTGATGGCATCCATGTCAAAGCCGTTGTGATCGGCAAAGCGCTGATCCTCGGCGGCGATCACCGCCAGTTGCAGCTCCTTGGAGATGGACTCCAGATCTACCCATTGATGGCGCACCTGGGTGATCTTGGCGGGCGGAAAGAGGGCCCGCTCGATACGCCAGCTCCACATCGGCGGATCGATAAAGCGCAGCAAGGCGACCGAGCCGACCGAGCAGAGCAGCCCGGCCAGCGCGATCTTGCCTGCCCACCTCAACACCCGGCGCCCAAGGGATGCAGATGGGCGTACGGGGGCCACGGCGTCAGGGCTAGACTCCCACTGATAGTGGCTGGGATCATCGGGATCCGGAATTATTGGGGCAGCCATTCGATGTGGCAGAACTTCTCGTCAACACGGCGGGAGAGCAGCATGCGGGCAAACAGATGCTCATACTCTTGTTCTTCATTGCCAAGGCCAACCCAGATCTCGGCATAGTCGGTGTCGCTCACCGCAAAACCCACGTCCGCTTCCCAGTCATCGGCCGGGTCGGTTTCGGCCAGCAGGCCGCGGTCGTTGAACTCCTGATTGAAACGGGCGATCTCCTGCTCCGGCAGGTTGTCAGAGGCCAGCTCCATAAAGAGTTCGAGGGCGGTATCGAGCAGTTCCTCGACGCTGTGCATTTCGTCATTCATAGACATAAGCGGTCTGTTCCAGAAAAGAGAAAAAGGTGCCAGCGCAGATCACTGCCTGCGGGGCGGCGCTATTCTAGCGGTCGGCAGACCCCTTGGCGAGATGAGGCGAGCCGCTGTGACCTGTTTTTGTGCCAATAAAAAACCGGATCCAGTGACAGGATCCGGTCTTCATTGGGGGAAGGGGTCACGCATAGGGCGTCAGCTCATCCCTTCTTGTCATCGGCGAAGGTGATGTTGAGCTCCAGCACTGACAGCTCATCACTCTTCTGATCCAGTTGAACGGTTATCTTCTCCGGATCAATGTTGACGTATTTACGGATCACATCGAGGATATCCTGCTTGAGCTGGGGCAGGTAATCCGGCCCCCCTCTGGATGAACGCTCGTGAGCAACGATGATCTGCAACCGCTCTTTGGCCAGTTGTGCGGTGTTCTGTTTCTTGTTGGAACGAAAATAATCCAATAATGACATGTTTAACTCCCGAACAGTCGGCTAAAGAAGCCCTTCTTCTCTTCTTCCAGAAAACGAAATTCCTTGGCATCGCCCAGCAGGCGGGACACCGCATCTTCGTAGGCCTGACCGGCATCGGACTCCTTGTCCAGGATGACCGGTTCGCCGGAGTTGGAGGCGCGCAGCACCGCCTGGGACTCCGGGATCACCCCGAGCAGCGGGATGGCCAGGATCTCCTGCACATCCTGCACGCTCAGCATGTCGCCGCGGTTGACGCGGGTCGGGCAGTAGCGGGTCAGCAGCAGGTGCTCCTTGATGGGGTCTTCGCCACGCTCGGCGCGGCGAGACTTGGAGGCCAGGATGCCAAGGATGCGGTCGGAGTCACGCACGGAAGAGACTTCCGGGTTGGTGGTGACGATCGCTTCATCGGCAAAATAGAGCGCCATCAGTGCGCCCGCCTCGATCCCCGCCGGGGAGTCGCAGACGATGTAATCGAACTTCATCTCCGCCAGTTGATCCAGGATCTTCTCGACCCCCTCACGGGTGAGGGCATCTTTGTCCCGGGTCTGGGAGGCGGGCAGGATAAACAGATTTTCCGAGCGTTTGTCCTTGATCAGCGCCTGATTGAGGTTTGCTTCCCCATTGATGACGTTGACGAAGTCATACACCACGCGCCGCTCGCAGCCCATGATGAGATCCAGGTTTCTCAGACCGATGTCAAAGTCAATGACCACTGTCTTGTGACCACGCTGGGCTAAGCCGGTGCTCAGGGCCGCACTGGTTGTGGTCTTGCCAACGCCACCTTTACCCGATGTAACGACTATGATTCGCGCCATTCTCGCTTCCTTGTAACTCTATTTGATACGGTCTATTCGGAGTTGTTCATTGTCCAGCCGGACGTGTACCGGTTGCTGGATCAGGCCTGCCGGCAATGCATCGCTCAGCTGGAATGTGCCCGCGATGGAGAGCAGCTCGGCCTGTAATTGCTGGCAATAGATCCGGGCCTGGGTGTTTCCCCGGGCACCGGCAATGGCTCTGCCACGCAGGGTGCCATAAATATGAATGCTGTCGTCGGCGAGCACTTCGGCTCCTGGACTGACGGACCCCAGCACCACCAACGAGGTACCGGCGGCATAAATCTGCTGGCCGGAACGAACCGGTCCCACATGTACCTTGCTCGGGATCAAGGGGGCGGGTTCGGGCTCGGGAACCACCTCAGGGGCGGCTGGCGCGGGGGCAGGCTCGGGTTCCGGTTCGCTCTTGCGACTCTTGCCCGAGGCCATCACTGCCAGTCCCACCGCCTTGGCGGCCGTCTTCATCTCTTCACTGCGCGCCCCCGTGATGCCAACCAGCACAAACTCTTCGGACTCCACCAGCTCCTTGAGCTGTTCGAAATCGGGAATATGTTCCAGTCGGGAAACATTGATCACCAGCGGCGCACAATTAAAAAAGTAGGGTGCCTGGGCCACTTTTTCGGCCAACAACTGACGTATCCGCTCAGGCTCGCCATCGCTGATATGCAACACAGAAATAGTGAAGGTGGTCCCTTTCAATTCGTTATCGCGCTCAACCATGAATCTTCCCCGAGGCAGAGATGCTAATCCGTTATTGTTATTCAATTCCTGATGTTATAGTTTGCCCCCATCAGAGGCAATAAACTCGTCGGATTATATCAATTTCCATGTTGTGTGCAGTCTATAAAAGTCGCAAAAAAGCCGAGACCTACCTTTTTGTTGAAAAAAGAGAGGATTTTTCCCGCGTTCCCGAGCCACTACTGAGCGCATTCGGGCGTCCCGAGCTGGTGCTGATGACCAAGCTGGATCCGGCCAAGCCCTTGGGGCTGGCTGATGTCGGCAAGGTGATGGCCGCGCTGACCAACCAGGGGTTCTACCTGCAGGTGCCGCCGCCCCCTGAGAATTTGCTGGAGCAGCACAAGGCCAGCCTGAAAAAACTATCCTGAATATCCAGCCCCGTTGTATGTTCTGCCCAGCGGGGCTAATTCTTTGTGACTCTGCATGACGCATTCCGGCCCCGGAGAGGTGGCCTGCGATAATCCCGTGACAGGATCTGGCCAAATTAACTCCCCCCTTTGGTGATATTCACTTTTCGCTGTTTAAATAGAAAGTCAATCTGCTCCCGACACCATATCCTCAACCTTTGCTGGCGCTCACAAAAATAGCGAGTGGCGCGTACTCATATCCTCCATTTCAACGGCTATTAGCCCATTCATCGATTATTTTCAGCCTCTTCCTTGGGCGCTTTTGGCCTCCACTGCTCGATGCGTTTTACATCAAATAGGGCGTAAAGAGGGCGGTGATAACTGTGCTAAAACCAGTTTGAACGATGCGCTGTGGCCAAAATGATGAGCTAACCCCCTGTTTGTGTACTTGATTGTTTGCCCTGATCACGAAAGTGCCACATAGGAGGCAATCAATGTGGCGGCGTGATAATCCGCAGGGTGAGCGGTAACCACGTCTTGCCAAACAAGGGTATGACCAAAGGGGGATATTGAGATGAGGGACCATCTCGATATCGATTAGGTGTGAAAGCGTGGCTGGGGCAAGATAGCAGGTAAAGGTTTCATGTCGGGGCGTAATGTCTCTCTCAATGCATTGAGAAGAGTTAATCAAGGCATGTAATTAGAGAGGTATGCAGACAAGGCAATCCGCATTGCGGTGGCGTAGCAGGGTATATCAGCGACGCCCAACAGTGAAATGGTCGGTATGCCGGTATAAGTGCTCAGCATCCCATTCGGGCAATAAAAAAGGCGGGATATCCCGCCTTTGTTCAGATGAGGGTCGCAACCCTTATTTATTCGCAGGCAACCTGCATCACCTTGATGGCCAGACCGCCACGGGAGGTTTCACGGTACTTGGAGTCCATATCCTTGCCGGTGATGTACATGGTCTCGATCACCTTGTCCAGGGAGACGCGCGGCTTGGAGGTACGACGCAGGGCCATACGGGAGGCGTTGACTGCCTTCATGGCGGCGATGGCGTTACGCTCGATGCAAGGCACCTGTACCTGACCGGCAACCGGATCACAGGTCAGACCCAGGTTGTGTTCCATACCGATTTCAGCGGCTTCGCAAACGTGCTCCGGGCTACCGCCCATCAGCTCGGTTAGACCGGCAGCGGCCATGGAGCAGGAGACACCCACTTCACCCTGACAGCCCACTTCGGCGCCGGAGATGGAGGCGTTCATTTTGTAGAGGATGCCGACGGCACCGGCAGCCAGATAGAAGCGGGTGTACTCGTCGCGGCCAACCGGCTGGATGAACTTGTCGTAGTAAGCCAGTACGGCCGGGATGATACCGGCAGCGCCGTTGGTCGGGGCAGTGACCACGCGGCCACCGGCAGCGTTCTCTTCACTCACGGCCAGAGCGAACATGTTGACCCAGTCAACGATGTTCATCGGATCGCTCGAGAGGTTCTCGTTGGTGTTGAGCTGACGGTAGAGCGGCGCGGCACGACGGGGTACGCGCAGCGGGCCGGAGAGCACGCCTTCGGTACGGCAGCCGCGCTCGATACCTTCGCGCATGGTGTTCCAGATCTTGCCGAACTTCTTGTAGATCTCTTCCGGAGTGTTGAAGCACTTCTCGTTTTCCATCATCAGGGCAGAGATGGAGAGACCGGTCTGGCTGCAATGGGCAACCAGCTCAGCGGCGCTCTTGAACGGATAGCGTACGGACATGTCGCCGCTGTCAGCCTTGCCGAAGTTCTCTTCGTCAACGATAAAGCCACCACCGATGGAGTAATAGGTCTTGCTGTAGACCACTTCATCTTCGATCAGGGCAGTCAGCTTCATGCCGTTTTCGTGCAGCGGCAGGGCTTCGTCGTGGAATACCATGGCGTCGCGCGGGAAGCTGACGGTGTGGCAGTGCAGGCCGATCGGCAGGCGCTCGGTCTGCTCAACACGGGAGATAAACTCGGGGATGGCATCGATATCGACATTTTCCGGCAGGTTGCCAGCCAGGCCCATGATGATGGCAGTGTCGGTATGGTGGCCTTTGCCAGTCCAGGAGAGGGAGCCGTAGACATCGACATTGATCCGGGTTACATCGCGGATCTTGCCGCCCGCGCGCAGCTCGTCAACAAACTGCTTGGCCGCTTTCATCGGGCCAACAGTGTGGGAAGAAGAGGGGCCTACACCGATTTTGAAGATATCAAAAACGCTGATCATGTCACTATTACCTCAGGGTAGAAGGGGGCGGCATGCCCACTCACAGAAATTTGGGAGATCCATGGAACGCGCTTGTCAGCGCAGGTCACAGAACCAGATAACCGTAGTGTAACGGCTCCAGACCTAAAAAAAGTTGAAATAGATCTATTTTTGTTGAATCTGAGGCGCGAGTATAAAATTTATTTTTGTGCTTATCCATTTTGTTAAGCGTTTGCCCATAAAAATACCCGGCGATGCCGGGCATTTCGGAACCAAATGGATTCACTTTCCGTTTTTTAACATTCGGTAATGTTAACGGCGAGGCCACCACGGGCCGTCTCCTTGTATTTGGTCTTCATGTCGTTGCCGGTCTCCCACATGGTCTTGATCACCTTGTCCAGCGACACCTTGTGCTCGCCGGTGCCGCGCAGGGCGAGACGAGCTGCATTGATCGCTTTCACTGCGCCCATGGCGTTGCGCTCGATGCAGGGCACCTGTACCAGCCCGCCAATAGGATCGCAGGTGAGCCCGAGGTTGTGCTCCATGCCGATCTCGGCGGCGTTTTCCACCATGGCCGGGCTGCCACCCAAGAGTTCGGTCAGCGCGCCGGCCGCCATGGAGCAGGCCACGCCAACCTCACCCTGACAGCCCACTTCCGCTCCCGACAGGGAGGCATTCTTCTTATATAAGATGCCGATGGCAGCCGCGGTGAGGAAGTAGCGGATCAGCGTCTCGTCATCCACCTTGTGCACGAAGCGATCGTAGTAGTGCAGCACGGCGGGGATGATGCCCGCAGCGCCATTGGTGGGGGCGGTGACCACCCGGCCACCGGCGGCGTTCTCTTCATTGACCGCCAGCGCAAAGAGATCGACCCACTCCATCACCATCAGCGGATCCTTGTTGAAGTTGGTCTCGCAGCTTAACTGGCGGAACAGCCCCGGGGCGCGGCGCCGAACCTTGAGGCCGCCCGGCAGCACCCCTTCGCTCTTGCAGCCACGATCGACGCAGCCTTGCATCGCCTGCCAGATCTTGCGCAGCCCCGCTTTTATCTGCTCATCGCTGCGAAAGACCCGCTCATTGGCCAGGATCAGCCCCGAGATGGAGAGGCCGCTCTCCTGACAGTGGGCCAGCAGTTGGGCGCCGCTGTCGAACGGATAGGGGACAGGGTGTTCGGCATCGGACTTGGCGGCCTCCTCCTTGGCGGTAGCAAAGTGGCTCTCTTCAATGATGAAGCCGCCCCCGATGGAGTAGTAGGTCTGGCTGAAGCGCAGGTTTTCCTCTTTATCAAAGGCCCGCAGAGTCATGCCGTTGGTGTGGGCCGGCAGGGTTTTGCGGCGGTTGAAGATGATGGCACCGATGCGGGGAAAATAGCTTGGCTGTTCGCCAGCCAACTGTAGGCTCTGCTCCTTTTCCACGTGTGCCAGAATGGCGGGGATGGCATCGATATCGACAGATTCCGGTTCAAAGCCCGACAGCCCCAGAATGATCGCCTTGCCGGTACCGTGTCCCTTGCCGGTCTGTCCCAGCGAGCCGTAACACTCCACTTCGACTCGCGCAGTATGAGGCAGATGGCCATGGAGCTTGAGCTGCTGCACAAAAGCATAAGAGGCGCGCATAGGACCGACTGTATGGGAAGAGGAGGGGCCGATACCGATAGAGAAAAGGTCAAACACACTGATCATGACACCACTCCGGTGATGGTTTATGTCTGTTTATTCTAGGATTTTTGCCATGGATGAAAAGCGGGGATGTGCGGTGCTGTGACATGGACACAGATAATGGGGCTGGGGGGGCCAATAAGGTTGAAGGGGGGGCTCCCCTTCAACCGGCCTGATCAGTCGAGAAATTCGCACAGGTAGGCGGTGGGGGTTTTCACTTCCAGTTTGAAGGAGGAGTGACCGGCCACCAGGAAGGATTCACCCTGGCTGTAGGTGTGCCACTCATCTTCATCAGCCAGCTGGATGGTGAGGGCGCCCTTGATCACTGTCATCCGTTCGGGGGCGGCAGTGTTGAACAGGTAGTCACCGGCGTTCATCACCCCGACGGTTGATTTCTCGCCTTTTTGTTCGAAACCGATGGATTTTACATTTCCGTCGAAATACTCGTTAACTTTCAGCATCTTTACATCCCTGTGTGTACGTTTGTGCAGCCAAACTAGCACAATCTTTTGCCAGTTGTCATGGGGGATGAGGTAAAAATCGCCGAGGCCGCTTTGAATCTTCACTTTTTCGCAAACTTATTAATAGCCAAGGTTAATGATTTGCTGATTTAAAACAGCAATTAAATGTGAGATAACACGCGCAAACAGGGGAATGGGCAGCCGCTCATTCCCCTGTTTGGTTAATTGCACTGGGAAAAGTGTGAATTTTGCTACATAAAGGAACATATTGTGTTAACTAAAGGACTCATTAAAAACATCGGCTTCCAGGTTGTGGTCGCCATGGTACTGGGCGCAGTGGTCGGCGCGTTCATGGGTGAACAAGCCATCGTGTTTGCACCGCTCGGTACCCTGTTTATCCAGTTGATCAAGATGCTGGTGATCCCGCTGGTGGCGGTAGCCATCCTCTCCGGCGCCGCCAATCTGGGCGCCAGCCCCGCTGCGGGCAAGATCGGTGCGGCTACGCTGGCCTTCTTCCTCGTGACCTCAGCGTTGGCCGTGTTGCTGGCACTGGTGATGGGGCAGATCTTCAAACCGGGTGTCGGGGTCGATTTCGCTTCCGTTGCCTCCATGTTTGGCGGTGACTATGCCGATAAAGGGGCGTTGCCGGATGCAGTCGCCACCTTGCTTGGCATGATCCCCACCAACGTCTTCAACTCCCTCAACGAAGCGAACATCCTGCAGATCCTGGTGTTCTGCATGTTCCTCGGCATTGCGCTGGCCAAACAGCCGCGCGAGCGGGCCAAGCCACTGGTCGATGGGCTCAATACCCTGGTGGATGCCTTCGTCTGGATGATCAACAAGGTGATGATCATCGCGCCGCTCGGGGTGTTCGGTCTGATGGCTGAGGCCATCGGTACCTATGGCTTCGATGTGCTGACCCTGGTACTCAAGCTGTTCGTGGTCTATGTGGCTGCCATCCTTATCTTCGGCTTTGTGGTCTATCCGCTGCTGGTGATGATGTTCTCCAACACGCCGGTGATGAAGTACCTCTCTGCCATGAAGAAGCCGCAGATCGTGGCCTTCTCCACCGCCTCTTCCATGGCGACCCTGCCGGTCAATATGGAGACCTGCGAGCATGATCTGAAAGTGACCAACGCGACCGCCTCCTTCGTGTTGCCGTTGGGTGCCACTATCAATATGAGCGGCAACGCCATCTATTACGGTCTGGTCGCCATCTTCTTCGCGCAGGTTTACAACATCGATCTGAGCGTCGGTGCCTGGGCGGCCATCATTGTGACCTCCACTCTGGGGGCGATCGGTCAGGCCGGTGTGCCGGGCCCAAGCTTCCTGGTGGTTGCCGTGCTGCTGGCGGCCGGGATCCCCATCGAAGGGTTGCCGCTGCTGTTCGCGCTGGACCGTCTGTTCGACATGATCCGCACCTCCCTCAATATCACCGGCGATGCGGCCTGTGCTGTCATTGTTGACCGCTTCAGCCCGGAATATGACCCAGAGCGCTGGAACAAGGCATAACTGCTTTGAGCTGGGCTGAGATATAACAGCCTTAAGCTGACACTGCGTAACGCGAGTCCCTGCCATGATGGCGGGGGCTTTTTTATATCTGCCGGACAAGTATCAGAGCAAAGGTGTGCTCAAGAGATTGCTAACGGATGTAGCTGTGTTGAATGGAGAGTACAGGAGGGGAAAACATCAGTCGTGGGCATGGGCCTTGTGACGGATGGCTGCCTGTGTGGCCGCCGGGGCAATGGGGTTGTCAAAGACAGGTAACAAAAAGGGGAGCCTCGCTCCCCTCGGATATGATTTGCTGCTGGTTCTACTCCATCAGGCCATATGGTTAAACCATCCTGGTTACACCCTTGTGGCGAAAGAAACAGCGTCAACGTGATGAAATCATATCTATGTTGACCATCTCGGCATTGTCACTGAAAAGCGCCAGTTGGTGGCGATTAAACAGACATGGCAAAGAGGGTCGGTCCGGATTGATGCCTCTCTATCCGGCTCAGAACTGTGACAGTGAGGGCAGAGAGACAGCAACCAGGGTGAAAAACACCGTGAAAACGGCAGTAACGACAAACTCTTTCATTTTTCTCTCCCTAAGTTGTTGGTTGATGTAGTCAAGATACCATAACAAGGGGGTAAAACAAGGTGTAAATTGATAAAATAGCTTCTTTGTGTGCGTGGTTGGTTGAGATGTCTATTTTTGTCATATTGAGCTTATTTTATCACCTTATCTGGCAGGGGAGGCATTCAAGACGCTGTCCTTATGATTATTTCATTTAAATTCAATTGGTTGGTGAGCTGCTGGTTGGCTTGGTAATGGGTTTTGCATGGGGCTTCAATGGGGTTTTATAAGTTTTCACCCTCGTAATGGCGTCATTAAGGCCATGAAAAGTGTACGAGGTAATGATTTGACGATACCTGACGTAGATAGCCCATCCAAAATAAGTCTATGGAGACAATCTGGTCGCCAGCCCTTGTCGCACCATCACTTTATCAGTCCGGAGT
This sequence comes from Aeromonas sp. 602396, assembly GCF_049173735.1. Classification (NCBI taxonomy): domain Bacteria; kingdom Pseudomonadati; phylum Pseudomonadota; class Gammaproteobacteria; order Aeromonadales; family Aeromonadaceae; genus Aeromonas; species Aeromonas sp. 602396. Next base: position 22,373 of record NZ_JAAKSD010000006.1, read on the forward strand.
CTCCGCATTTATACACAATACATTGGGTTCATAGGGATGAGAGCCGTGCATCGGGGGGATACAGAGTAGCAGCTGGCTGTTTTATCACCGCCAATTTCCCCGTTGGCCTCGGAATAGACATGGCCGCAGCAAGAGTGAGGTGGGCAATAGGCCAGAGGCGTATTCTCTGGCTGGGCTGGGCTGGGCTGGGCTGGGCTGGGCGCGAGCAGCGATCTGCGTGGGCGATGCACCTGAGTGAGTCATGTGAGTGCAATACGAGAACTGCGCCGGAGCATGGTTGGGGAAGATATCTGAATCCCTTCTACAAGATTGAGATATAAAAAGCGGCGTATGACGAGGAGGCTGAACAAGCTCGTTTCAGGGTCGACAGAGCACAGGTCAACGCAATCCGGTTCGCAGTAATAAAACACATCCACGACGATACCGGAACTCTGTTCGTAGGCTGAAGCCGGTTGCTGTGAGCAGAGGAAGGCTAGTGATCAGTCAGATGGCGCAAGGGTTGGGAATCAGGCAACCCGTATGGTGAGGGCCACACAGCGTGCCGATGCCCACGTTTTTGTAAGATATAAAAAACCCTCCGATGGAGGGTTTTTGTCATCAACAGCCGGTTAAAAGCCGCGTGGCTTAGAACAGGGTGGTGGAGAGGTTGTACAACTCCTGATCGAACGGACGCTTCATGTTCTCGATGCAGTCGATGATGTCGTGGTGTACCAGCTCGTTGCGCTGGATACCGACGCAGCGACCACCGTGACCAGCCAGCAGCTGCTCAACGGCGTAAGCACCCATACGGCTGGACATGATGCGGTCACGAGCAGTCGGGGCACCGCCACGCTGGATATGACCCAGGATGGTTGCGCGGGTTTCACGACCGGTCAGGGCTTCGATGTCCTTGGCCAGCGCATTCACGTCGGTAACGTGCTCACAGATGGTGATGATGGCGTGCTTCTTGCCCTTGGCTTCGCCTTCCTTGATCTGCTTGAGCAGCTTCTCTTTGTCGAAGGCTACTTCCGGCACGATCACATATTCGGCACCACCGGCAACGGCGGCGGACATGGCCAGATCGCCACAGTGGCGGCCCATGATCTCGACCACGGAGATACGGTGGTGGGAGCTGCAGGTGTCGCGCAGGCGGTCGATGGCGTCAACAACTACGTTCAGAGCGGTATCAAAGCCGATGGTGAAGTCGGTACCGGCGATGTCGTTGTCGATGGTGCCCGGCAGGCCGATGCAGGGGAAACCCTCTTCGGTCAGCTTCTTGGCACCCATGTAGGAGCCGTCACCACCGATGACGACCAGCGCATCGATACCGTGCTTTTTCAGGTTTTCGATTGCTTCGGCGCGCACTGCGGGGTCTTTGAAGGCAGGGAAACGGGCGGAGCCGAGGAAAGTACCACCACGGTTCACCACGTCGGAGACGCTGTGACGCTCCAGCTTGACGATACGATCCTGGTGCAGACCGAGGTAGCCATCATAAATACCGTAAACTTCCAGGCCATGATGCAAACCGGCGCGAACCACGGCGCGAATGGCTGCGTTCATACCGGGTGCGTCGCCACCACTGGTCAAAACACCAATACGTTTGATTTGTTTGGTCATGAGTGCCTCTGGATCTGAGTTGTCAAATACGAATGTTTAAATAGACAAGCCACTTTTACTATATCGGCTTTCATATGGGATGCGGGGGCCACCATAGGAAAAGCGATACAAGAGAGGGGACCAGCCCCTCTCTTTGCCGTAATCAGCGATTACTTGGCAGCGCCAGCGATGATCTGGGAGAAGTCGTCCACTTTCAGGGACGCACCACCGACCAGGCCACCGTCGATGTCCGGCTGACCGAACAGGTCGGCTGCAGTGGCGCCAGTGACGGAACCGCCGTACAGGATCTGTACTTTGGCAGCAACGGCGGCATCAAAACCGGCCAGGTACTGACGGATGTGAGCGTGAACGGACTGAGCGATCTCCGGAGTGGCAGTCTTGCCAGTACCGATGGCCCATACCGGCTCGTAAGCGATAACGGCGTTGTTGAAGGAGGCGATGCCGCAACGGTCGATAACGGCTTTCAGCTGGGTCTCAACCACGTTCTTGGTCACGCCGGCTTCGAACTGCTCCAGAGTTTCACCGATGCACAGAACCGGGATCAGGCCGCCTTTCTGTATCGCTTCGTACTTGGCAGCAACCACGTCGTCACTCTCTGCGTGCAGGGTACGACGCTCGCTGTGGCCGACCAGAGAGTAGGTGCAACCAAAAGCTTTCAGCATGGAGGGGGCGTTTTCGCCGGTGAAGGCACCAGACTCGTGAACGTCAGCGTTCTGGGCACCGTAGGCAATCTTGCTGCCAGCGGTCAGTTGCTCAACCAGACCCAAAAAGATAACCGGCGGGCAGACGGCGACTTGTACAGAAGGATGAGCGGCAGCAGCCGGGGTCAGTCCTTTGATCAGAGCTTCTACAGAAGCCTTGGTGCCGTTCAGTTTCCAGTTACCCATTACCAGGTGCTGTCTCATCTTGTATATCTCCTAGGCATTTGATTGCGCGACATTATATGAATTGAACCGAGCCCAAGATAGCTGACCCGGCGGCAAATGACGTAATTTTTTTTCGCTTTCCTGATCCAAATCAGGAATGAAACGCTTGATCGCTCATTCGTTAACCTGCCCCCGCAAGCGAGCCCACCATACCCCAATCCATTCGTGGATGGCAGCTTCGGAATACATCAGATAACGTCCTTTGGGTAAAAAACTGTAGAGCGGCTGGGGTACCTGGCTCTGCTTGGCGGTGTAATCGGTGGGGGCCGGCACGGCCTTGAGTCCCTGACCCTGATAGAGGGCCATGGCACGTGGCAAATGAGTGGCCGAACTGACCAGCGCCACCTCTTTTCCTTTCAGATGGCGGCTGATACTGACCGCTTCATCATGAGTGTCTTTGTTGTTTTCAAACAACGTCATTCGCGCGCGGGGAATGCCAAGGCTCTCGGCCATCCGGGCATTGACCTCGGCATTGGAGAGGGTATCCCCCGACACATAACCGGAGAACACCAGCTCGGCGTCGGGATAGGCCTGGGCAAGGCGAACCCCCTCTAGAGTCCGTGCCAGGGCGATATTGTTTTGCCAGGAGCGCTCGGGCACCGCCGGGTCACTGACATGGCCGTTGCCGAGCACTACTATGGCATCGATGTTGGGATGCTGGCTCACCTCGAACGGCGGGAAGGTCTGCTCCAGCCCGCGGGCCAGTTCATAGCTCACCGGCCGCATCCCCATCAGGGCCACAATGAGCAGCGAGAGGGTGGCCAGCAGCTTGCCGGTTTTCTGAAAACGGGTGAACCAGAGCAGCAGCAGGGCGACCAGTAGCAGGGAGAGGGAGAAGGGGAGCGGCATCAACAGCTGACCCAGCCACTTTTTAATCACAAACACGACAGACACTTCCTTGAGTTTTCAGCAAATTCGGGATGTGACAGAATACCTCTCTTTTTTGGGATGGCCACAACCCTGTGGCGCTAATGTTGAGTTTCTCCTTGAAGCACGATCAGAGTTTTGACGGGCGCGCCGACAAGTTCGCCCGCAACATTTACGACTCCACCAAGGGGCGCATCCGCACCACCATTGTCTGGAGCGACATCGAAGCCTGCCTGGCCCGCCTTGGCAACCGACCGCTGCGCATCCTCGATGCGGGGGGCGGTTTTGGCTATTTCGCCCAGAAGCTGGCGGCCATGGGCCATCAGGTGGAGCTGTGCGATCTGTCAGCAGAAATGCTGGAACTGGCCCGCAGCCAGATCGCCGAGAAGGGGCTGGAAGACAAAATCCGTCTCATCCATTGCCCCATTCAGGATCTGAAGCAACACGTGACCGGTACCTTTGATCTGGTGCTCTGCCATGCGGTGCTGGAGTGGCTTGCCGAGCCGCGCCAGACCTTGCTGGGTCTGTTCCCTTTCGTCAATGCCGGGGGCATACTGTCGCTGCTTTTCTACAACCGTCATGGTTTGCTGTTCCAGAGCCTGGTGGTGGGCAATTTTGACTATGTGCGCCTTGGCCTTCGCAAGAAGCGCCAGACAGCGCTTACGCCCACCAACCCCCAGTTGCCGGAGCAGGTCTATGACTGGATTGGTCGCGGGGGGCTGCGCATCATCGGCAAGACGGGGGTGCGGGTCATCCACGACTATATGCGTCACAAGCAGGATCAGGTGGAGAAGTTCGACGATCTGCTGGCCATGGAGCAGCAATATTGCCGTCAGGAGCCTTTTGTCGCCCTCGGCCGCTATATCCATGTGATGGCCCAGAAGCCGGCCAGCTGACTGCTCGCGGTTCACGTCAATAATGTGAACCATGTTTTCGATGCTACCGGATGTAGCCGCGCGCACGATTTTGCGCCCAATACAACAACGAGATGACAACATCATGATGAGTACATCCCGTACCCTGCCAGAGCGTTCTTTGCCGGAGCTAGTAGGGTGGGTCAGGCAGGAGGGGTTGGCGTTGAGCCTGCCAACCGACCGGCTGGCCTTTCTGATTGCAATCAAGACCCTGTCCGAAGATGAGTCGGATTTGTCGGAAGCGGCGCTGCACGACGCTTTTGGCTATGTCAGCAGCGCTTTTGGCCAGATGGACGAGACCCTCACCGGTCGCGCCAACAACGCCATCAACGATCTCATTCGCCAGCAGCTGCTGTCGCGTTTCAACACCGACATGGTGGCGGGGGAGAGCCTCTACCGCCTGTCGCGTCTGGGTGTGAGCATCGTCGACTTCTTTATGGATCAGCGTCAGGTCGACTCCATCAAGCTCTCCATCCTGCTTGAACACCTGGCCTCCGAGCTCGACACCGCCCGTAAGGCGGCGCTCGAGACCAACACTCGCGAGCAGTGGGATGCCGAGGTGCTGCCGCGCCTCACTTTCTCGCTGGAAGAGACCCTGGGGCGGATCGATCTCACCCAGCGCGCCATGGATGAGCAGCAGAATCAGGTCAAAAGCGAGATTGCGGCCCTGCTGACCCAGAACTGGGTCGATGCCATTCACAGCTGCGAAAAGCTGCTGCACGAGACCGGCCAGACCCTGCGTGAGCTGCAGGATACCCTGGATGCTGCCGGCCACCGCCTGCAGGCGGGGCTGCTCAATATTCAGGAGGCGGCGCAGGGGCGCGACGATCTGTTCCACGTCGAGGAGCTGACTCACGCCTTGCAAGGTCGCCTTGACATCATCACCAGCTGGGGTCAGCAGTGCATCGAGCTCTGGTCCCGCTACGATAGACACGTCCACAAATTTATCCGCAACGCCATCGATATGGACAAGAACCGCGCCTTCAGCCAGCGGCTGCGCGAGTCCATCCGCAACTTCGAGCAGCACAACTGGCAGCTGCGGGTGGCCGAAGAGCCCCGCCTGCTGGAGCTGCGCGACGAAACCATCGCCATCCACGACGAGGAGGTGACCGGTGAGGTGCCACTCGAGATGGAGTACGTCGAGATGGTGGACATCAACCAGGAGCTGGCTGAGCGCATCGAGCGTTATCTGGCCCGCTACCCCGAGCAGGGCCAGCAGCTGGACTTGGCCGATGTGCTGCGGGAATACCTGCTGGACTACCCGGCCCATGCCCACTTCGATGTGGCGCGTCTTCTGATCGACCAGGCCGTGCGCCTGGGCCATGCCAGCGGCGAGCGCGAACTGCATCGCCAACCCGCATGGAAACCCATTAACCAAGCTGGATCCAAGGTTCAGGCCTATGTCATTGATCAATTCTGAGTTTCCCTTGCCGCTGCGCCTTGCAGAGGCGATTGCCAACCCCTTGTTTCCGCGCATCGACACCGCCTTGCGCTCCGGCCGCCACATTAGTGCCGACGAGTTCGAGCAGCATTCGGCGCTGGTCGAGTATCACAGCGAGCTGGAGATCTTCTACGGCCGCTATCAGGTGGAGCTGATCAAGGCGCCGGAAGGCTTCTTCTACCTGCGTCCGCGCCCGAGCTCCGACATCGGCACCACTGTGCTCTCCGAGCTCGATATGCTGGTGGGCAAGGTGCTCTGCTACCTCTACCTGAGCCCGGATCGTCTCGCCTCGGAAGGGGTGTTCGCCATGGCCGAGCTGCAGGAAGAGGTGCTGAGCCTCGCCGACGAGAAGCAGCTGCTGCGGATGGTCAACAGCCGCTCCGGCGGTACCGATCTCGACAAGAAGAAGTTGCTCGAAAAGATCCGTACCTCCATGCGCCGTCTGCGCCGCCTTGGCATGATCACCGCCCTTGGTAACGGGGATAAATTCCGGGTCAACGAATCGGTGTTCCGTTTCGCCGCCGACGTGCGTTCCGATGAAGATCCGCGCGCCGTTCAGCTGCGGATGATCCAGGAGGGTGAAGCCATCTTCCACGACGATGAAATGCCGAGCAGCGACTCGCTCTTTGATGACATCGAGGCGGATCTCGATGAAGAACAACTGGATCTGGAGGTATAACCGGTGCGAGGCAAGTTCAAATCCCTGACCATGGTCAACTGGAACGGCTTCTTTGCCCGGACCTTCGATCTCGACCAGCTGGTCACCACCCTTTCCGGCGGCAACGGCGCGGGCAAGTCCACCACCATGGCGGCCTTTATCGCGGCGCTCATCCCCGACCAGTCACTGCTCCATTTCCGCAATACCACGGAAGCGGGATCGAGCAGCGCCTCCCGTGACAAGGGGCTCTACGGCAAGCTGCAGCGCGGCCACTGCTATTCCCTGCTGGAAGTGATGAACAGCCGCGAACAGCGGATCTGGGTCGGCGTGCACCTCGAGCAGGTGGCCAACCGTGACAACAAGGTCAACATCACTCCGTTTGCGCTGGTGGATGTGCCGGAGAATCTGGCGCCGACCGATCTGCTGCTGGAGAAGCTTGATGGCGGCAAGGGGCGGGTGCGCGCCTTTACCGACCTGAAAGGAGCGGCCGCCGAGCTGGGGGCGCTGAAAGTCGCCAAATTCAATACGGTGACCGACTATCACAACTTCATGTTCGAGTTCGGCATCACCCCGAAGAAGCTGCGCGATCAAAAAGATCGCGGCAAGTTCTATCGCCTGATCGAGGCTTCCCTCTACGGCGGCATCTCCTCGTCCATCAGCCGTTCCCTGCGCGAATACCTGCTGCCGGAGAACTCCGGGGTGCGCAAGGCGTTTGCAGACATGGAGGCGGCCATCTATGAAAACCGCCGCACGCTGGAAGCGATCAAGGAGACGCAAGGGCAGCGGGATCTGTTCAAGAACCTGATCACCGAGACCACCCACTATGTGGCCGCCGACTATGTGCGCAACGCCGCCGAGAAGAGCCGTCTCTCCGAGCTGGCCCTCAAGGCGCGCCAGGAGCTGGCCGACAAGCGCCGCATTCTGGCCGAAGAGAAACAGCGCGCCATCTATCTGGCCGACGAGGTGGAGCAGCTCACCAACCGCGAAAAATTGCTGACCGACGAGCTGGAGTCTGCCTCCGAGCATCTGGCCAAGGTGATGGCGGCCGTCAGCTTGCAGAAGAAGATCGAGATGTATCGCGCCGATCTGGCGGATCTCTCTGACAAACTCGAGCAGCAGCAGGCGGTAGTGGAAGAGATCCACGGCCAGCTGCTGGAAGTGGAAGAGCGCAAGGAGCTGGCGCAGGCAGAAGTCGACAGCCTCAAGACCCAGCTGGCCGACTACCAGCAGGCGCTCGATATCCAGCAGACCCGCGCCATCCAGTACCGTCAGGCGGTGCAGGCCCTCGATGCTGCCCGCGAGCAGTGCGAGCTGCCGGGGCTGAGCGCCGAACAGGCGAGCGACACCCTGCACCAGTTCCGCGCAGCCGAGCAGAGCCTCACCAGCCGGGTGCTGGGGGCCGAGCAACAGCTGGCACTGGCCAAGGCGGCAGTGGCCGAGCACGAAGCGGCGCTGGCGCTGCTGCTCAGCATCGCGCCGGAAACAGTGCGCGAGGCCGCCTGGCCTACCGCGCAGGCGCTGCTCAAGCGTCACATCGAAGACAAGGCTCGCATCGCGCAGGGGCAGGGGCTGCGCGCCGCGCTGGCTCGCCTCGAGAAAGAGAGCGAAAGCCAGAAGAGCCTCTTCAAGCTGCGTGACGAGCTGCAGCAGGCCTCTGGCCAGCTTATCGCCAGCAGCGACGAGCTGGAGATCTTCCTCGAAGCCCAGCGCACCCGTCAGGAGGAGCTCTCCGAACAGCAGGCGGAGGTGAACCAGCGCCGCGCCAGCCTCGAGCATCAGGGCACCCAGCTGGGCCGTGATATTGCGGAGCTCACCAAGCTGGCGCCACGCTGGCTCAAATCCTTTGAAAAGCTCGAGCAGCTGCGCGAGCAGAGCGGCCTGCCGCTTGCCACCGCCGAAGAGCTTTCGGCCGGTATGCAGACTGTGCTCGACAAGGAGCGCGAGTTCGAGCAGGAGAGCAATCGCATCGCGGCGCAGAAACAGGCGCTGGAGCTGCAAATTCGCAACCTGCAGCTGGGAGCCGGCGAGGCGGATCCCCGTCTTGCCCGCATTGCCGAGCAAGTGGGGGGCGTGCTGCTCTCCGACGTCTATGACGATATCTCCATCGACGATGCCCCTTACTACTCGGCGCTCTACGGCCCGGCTCGCAGCGCTTTGGTGGTGCTCGACCTTGAGGGCGCCATCGAGCGGCTGAAAAAGCTGGAAGATTGCCCGGAGGATATCTACCTGATTCAGGGCAACCCCGACTCCTTTGACGAGGATCTGGTGGAAGCGGACGAGCTGGGGGATGCCGTGCTGGTGCGCACCAGCAAGCGTCAGGTGCGCTTCTCCCGCTACCCCGAGCTGCCGCTGTTTGGTCGCGCCGCGCGGGAAAAACGGATCGAGCAGCTCGACCTTGAGCGTGAAGGGCTGATCGAGGGCTACGCCAAGGCCGCGTTTGAGCAGCAGAAGTATCACCGTCTCTACGGTCACTTCCGCGACTTTATCGGTCAGCATCTGGATATCGCCTTCCGCCCCGACCCCGAAGCCGAAGTGCAGGCCAAACAGGCCGAACTGCGCGCGCTGCAAGGTGCCATCGGTGAGTGCGACAAGCAGCTGGCCGAGGCCAAAGCGGCCGCCGCCCAGCTGACCCGCCATATCCAGCTGGTGCAGGGCATGCTGCCGTTTGCCCACCTGTTTGCCGAGACTGATCTGGCGGCCCGCCTCGAGGCGGCTCACGCCGATGTGGAAGCCCTGAAACAGGCCGAAGCCTTTATCGCCAAACACGGCAAGTCGCTGGAAAAACTGGAATCCATGGTGCAGGTGCTGCGTCAGGATCCGCAGGATCTGGCTGCGCTGCAGGCTGCCTATGATGAGGTGAGCGACCTGCTGGCCGAGCAGAAACGCCGTTGCTACGCCCTCGATCAGCTGGTCGCCCGTCTGCCGCACTTTGCCTATCAGGATGCACAAGACCTGCTGGGCAAGGCCTCCGAGATGAGCGAGCGACTCAAAGAGAAGCTGAAAGCGGCTGAGCTGGCGGCCCGTACCGCTGGCGAGCAGCACAAGCAGATTGCCCAGCGCCACACCGAGGCGTTGCAGCTGCGCACTGCGCTCAACTCCAGCGTCGAGGCCAAGCGCCAGACCCTGACCGAGTTCGAGCAGGAGCTGGCGGCCATGGGGCTGACCCTCTCTGACGATATGGAAGAGAAGGCGCGCGCCCACAAGAAAGAGATCGAAGAGCTGCTGATCCGCACCCGTTCCCGTCGCACCAGCGCCGAGGCCCAGTTGCAGGTAACCAAGCGCGAGATCGAATCCCTTGGCGGTCGTCTCAAGCTCGAAGGCAAGGATTACTACAGCGCCCGTAAATCTCTGGTGGGTCACAAGGCGAGCTGGTCACGGGTGGTGCGTCTGGCGCGGGAGACCGATGTCGAGAAGCGCCTCAACAAGCGTGAACTGGCCTACCTCGACAGCGACGAGCTGCGCTCCATGTCGGACAAGGCCCTCGGCGCCCTGCGGGTGGCGGTGGCCCACGACGAGGCCCTGCGCGATGCGCTGCGACTGTCGGAGGGCAACCGCAGCACCGAGCAGAAGGTCGCCTTCTATGTGCAGGTCTACCGCTACCTCAAGGATCGCATTCGCAACGACATCATCCGCTCCGATGATCCGGTCGAGGCGATCGAAGAGATGGAGATCGAGCTGGCCCGTCTGGCTGACGAGCTCAAGCAGCGGGAAACCCATCTGTCGCTCTCCTCCCACGAGGTGGCGGCCAAGATCACCAACATCATCCGCCGCGAGCAGAACCGCATCCGGGTGCTCAACCAGGGCTTGCAGAACATCGCCTTCGGTCTGGTGCGCGGGGTGCGCCTCAACGTCAATATCCGCGAGGCCCATACCCGACTGCTGACGGCGCTGGCCGATCAAACCGCCATGCACAACGATCTGTTCGCCGACAAGGAGCTCAGCTTCTCCGAGGCGATGGCCAAGCTGTTCCAGCGCCTCAATCCGCAGATCGAGCAGGGGGATCGCAGCTATCAGGTGATGGGTGACGTGCTGCTCGACTATCGCAACTACCTGGAGCTGGAGATTGAGGTGCAGCGCGGGGCCGATGGCTGGCTGCGTGCCGAGAGCGGTGCGCTTTCCACCGGTGAGGCGATCGGTACCGGTCAGGCCATCCTCTTGATGGTACTGATCAGCTGGGAGGAGGAGTCCCGCCGTCTGCGCGGCAAGGATATCGCCCCGTGCCGTCTGTTGTTCCTCGACGAAGCGGCCCGTCTGGATGGCAAATCCATCGCCACCCTGTTCGAGCTGTGCGAGCGGCAGGATATGCAGCTGCTTATCGCGGCGCCGGAGAACATCAGCCCCGAGAAGGGCACGACCTACAAGCTCATCCGCAAGGTGCAGGGCAAGCACGAACACGTGCATGTGGTGGGTCTGCGGGGCTTCGGCTTCGCCGACGACAAGCTGATTGCCTGAAAAGTCTCTGGCCCATCCGACACGGGATGACCGGTAACTAGTTGAAAGGGAGGCATTTGCCTCCCTTTTTACATGGAAGATATGGCAAAGTAGCCGCACCATCGCTGCGGCCTGACAATAAGGCGAGAAGTTGCTTGCGAACATGCCGCCAGTGTCACCGGCTGCATCGAAGATGCAAAAATAGCGCAGAGTGGAAAGAAGAAGAGAGGAGAGGGGAAAGGTGCAACATATCCAGAAAGGGCTGCTGTTATCTCTTTGTCTGCTGTTGGCGGCCTGTAGCAGCCGTTATGACGAGAGCCACGGCGGCAGCTGGCGCGGCTATAGCGAAACCGGCTATGCCAGCTATTATGCCGACCGCTATCACGGCAAAAAGACCGCCAGCGGCGAGCTCTATCGCAACAATCTCAATAGCGCCGCCCATATGGAATTGCCCTTTGGTTCCATGGTGCGGGTCACCAACCTCGCCAACGGCAAGAGCGTAGTGGTCAAGGTCAATGATCGCGGCGCCTTTAAAAGCGGGCGTATTATCGATCTCTCCAAATCAGCCTTCGGCTCCATCGCCAATATTCGCGAAGGTGTTATCAAGGTCAAGGTTGAGGTGCTGTAAGGGAACTCCTGGCGTCAAAGTTGATGTATTGAAATGTTGAGAGAAACGAATAGTAATTTTTCAGAGGGTGATTGAGTGTAATGAGTACAACCGATGTGGTTAGCACTATTGTGACAGTTATATCTCCATTTATTGGTGCAGCCTGTGGCGTCTATGTAGTACCAATAATAGAGAGAATGAAAAATAAATCTGCTATTTCACAACTTTTATCCAACTATAAAGAAGAGTTGAAAGACATTGAAATACAGACTAAGAATCTATCTGTTGATTTATATGCCTCTCATTTAACACTGGAAAAGTATAAGTCTGGTGAAAGTAATTATGCTATGTTTTATGGGTTGAATACTATAGAGGTTTATTTTTTAAATGATGTACTTAAAACAGCATACTCACGGCTCAGCTTTGATGAACGTAAGGCAATCAAAGCATTGATTTCTCTTATCAAAGAGTTTAATGAGATTAATAATCAGCTGGTTAACTTAATCTCTAGCAAAAATAAAAGTTCACTGGATTTTAAAAGATCCATTAAATATACGGCAAGTATCTATTGGATTTGCAACAAGTTGAACAATACATCCACTTTTAAGTATTCAGAAGGCCATAATAATCAAGTGGAGCTAAATAAAGCACTTGAAGCATTGAATATCCCTCCTTTATAAGGTGAGGATTGACACAGTTCGTGTACATTTTGGAGAGTAATTATGGCGATTTTGAATATTTTGACGGCTCCCGATCCCAGGTTGAGGATAAAGGCCGAGCGAGTTGAGGATATCGCTGCCGTACAGGGGCTGATCGATGACATGCTGGCAACCCTGTATGCGACGGAAAACGGGATTGGTTTGGCCGCGACTCAAGTCGGGCGTAAAGAGGCCGTCGTTATTATCGACTTGTCCGAGAGCAGGGATCAGCCGCTGGTTTTGATTAATCCACAAGTGATAAGCGGTACTGAAAAGGTGCTTGGACAAGAGGGCTGTCTCTCCGTGCCGGATTACTACGCGGATGTTGAGCGTTACAGCTCGGTGGTGGTATCTGCACTGGATCGAAAAGGCAATCCGATCACCATCGAAAGCAGCGATTTTTTGGCCATTGTCATGCAGCATGAAATTGATCATCTGGATGGCAACTTGTTCATTGATTACCTGTCACCGCTCAAGCGGCAGATGGCACTCAAACGAGTTAAAAAATTTCTGAAGTCCGCCAGCTAATGTTTGCAGATAGTGGCTGGCCGTTTTAGTTATGTGGAGAGCAGGCAGAATGAAAGTGGCAAGGTGGAATGTCAGGGCGCTGTTTGGCCGCAATAGCAAAGGAGGGCAGGGGCGTTATGGCTTATGTGCTGCGTTGCTGCTGGGAACATTGTGGGTAGCTCTCCCCGTATCAGCCGACGAAGAGCAGCTGCCGGCCGAATATCGCCCTTTTGTGCAGCAGTTGGTCGATGCGGCAGAAGCCCGGGATCATCAGGCCCTTGCCAACCAGATGAAGTACCCCTTCAAGCAGGAGTATCCCATTCCCGCCATCAAAACCCCGGCGGAGATGCTGACCCGTTTTGACGAGGTATTTGATGACGCCATTTTAACAAGCATCGCTACCTCCCGGGTCGGGCAGGATTGGCAGGCTATGGGCTGGCGCGGCATCATGCTGGGCAGTGGTGAGGTCTGGATGGATTTTGATGGCAAGGTCATCGGTATCAATCATCAGACGGCGCAGGCGGCCAAATTGAAAGCCGAGCTTATCGCCAGGCAGAAAAGCGGTCTGCATCCCAGTGTACGAGAGTACAAGAGCCCCGCGTTGATGTGGCAGACCGAGAAATTTATCATCCGCATCGACGAATTGGACGATGGCCACTATCGCTATGCCTCCTGGGCCAGGGGCAAGACGCTCGCCGACAAGCCGGATCTGGTGCTGAAAAATGGCACCGTCAGGGTGGAGGGGACGGGGGGCAATCATACCTATCTGTTCACGAGCGGCCCCTATCGCTACGAGTGCGTCGTCACCGTACTGGGTGAACGAGGCGTGCCACCGGGTGAGCTGGTGGTCTATAAAGATGACGTCGAGATAGTGCACCAACCGGTGATCAAGGTGCTGTGACAGCAAATCCACATAAAGAGAGATCAAAGAGCGGCCAGGTGCCGCTCTTTTGCTTGCGCTAACTGACAGATGATTCGCTAGCTTTGCGGCACCCTGACCCCTTTATCGAGATAGAGGCTGCTGTAGTTGGCCCTGTGGGTGACAAACATCACCTGATGGCGGCTACCGTCGGAGAGGATAAGGAAATCGCCCGCCTGGGCAGGGCTTTGCAAGGAGACCTCCTGCTCGGGGGCGGTCAGGCGGTCGACATCATCTTTGAAGGTGAGGGTGTAAGAGAACATATGGCGCTCCACTGCTGGCTCATATCAAACACTGCCTCCAAGGCTAGTTGCTGCGAGCACAGCATGCGGCGCCCGATTGGCGCTGTTCGACCAAATTTCTGAAACGGCATGCAAAGAGAAGCGGGATCACCTGGCATCGTCAAGCCAGTCCAGCAGTTGTGCACCGACCTCCGGGCTGCCGAGCAGGGCCATATGAGTGGTGCGATAGGCGATCAGGGTATGTTCGGGAGGAAAGTCGAGTTGATGTGCGCGCTCCCGGTGCAGGCCCAGCGCACTGCGCAGGGGGACCAGTCCATCGCCAATCAGCCGCTCTGCCAGCAGGGTGCGTTTGGCGGATGTGGTGCCGGCGATGGCAAAGCAGGCTACGCCGCTTGGAAGCGGGAGCGGTTGGCGGGGATCGCGCCCTATGGTGCGCTCCTTGTTATGACGGGAGGCATCGATGACCTTGCCATGGCGAAGATCCCGAATGCCCTTACTGCGTATGCGGGTCAGCTTCACAAAGGGCATGCTGTAAGGGGTGACTGGCAGCAGTTGCTCCAGCCAGTGGCCAGCGGATTCGAGCGGCGCGCCGTGGTGCGGGGTGCCAAGAAAGATCAGATGCCGCAGTCGCTTGAGCCAGCGCAGTGAGTGGATTTGGGCGTAATGGCAGGCACTTCGGATAACCAGTCCCCCCATGCTGTAGGCCAGCACGCTGAGCTGCTTGATGGCCCCCGGCCATCGGTCACACAGATCCTCCAGCTGCAGCGCCAGCGCCTGCCCGTTGCTGGCAATGGAGAGACCCGAGTTGTAGCGCAGATAGAGAGGCAGATAGCCAAGCGCCCTGGCCACCGCTTCGCCATGGTTGACGGACTTCCCCTGATAGCTGGTTTGCCACTGCAAGTCGTTCATGCAGAGGCCATGGATCATCAGCAGCACTCGCCCCGTGTGGGGAAGGTCGGCTGGCATGGTCTGCCAATCGAGCGGCTTGCCCTGATAGCGCAGAGTCATCGGGGTGGCGAGGGCGTTTTGCTGCTCGACCAGCTTGTCCCCCAGCACGCCATTGAGGGTGGCAAGCAGAGCAGCGCGCTTGGGCGTCTCTGCCACAGAATGTTGCGTCGGGAGTGGCAGGCGGGCCAGCAGGCCATTGATACCACTGCCGAGGCTATTGGCGGCCCCGTGAACTCCCTTGTAAATAAGCCCGGTGAGCCCCGTTGTTTTACCCTTGTCCCGTCCCTTAATACCCATACCGCCCAGCACCGCCTGATGCACAGCTTCCGTTATCTGCACGGTAGCGGGCAGTGCCTGGGTCAGCAGTTGCGCCAGCTCGCGGATATCCGAAAGCTGCCAGGAGGAGGGCGACTTGTCAGCGGCATCGGTCATAAGCACTCCTTGCTGTGGTGGATAAAGTGGCCGGAGCCATGCTGCGAATGGTCTGCAGGCCAAACCAGCTTGCTCCCTTTGGCCTGTGTTTACCAGTCTCGGAAAGGCGCTCGGGTATTCGGACAGATGTGGCATATATGGCTCAATGCCCTTTGCAAGGCTGCAGAGAGGAGGCCGTCACCTCCCGGCTGCTTATCATAATGATAAAGTTGGTCTGCTTTATATCATTTCAGCCCCGAGCGATGCGTCCGGATGATAATTATCTCTACCGTGACTCGGTTTTATCACCCCATAGGTATGTGGTCGCAGCAGGATAAATTCAGTGCGCGCATTACCTCATCAGCCAAATAGGGCTAATCGCTACTATTTTTGTGGCGCTCATCACATACTTTTGCCATTTTTTATTATTCCACAGCAAATCTTTACCTTGGCACGCTTATTGATTGCCCTATATCGACGCTAACCGATGAGCTCACCCATAACCGGGATGCTGGTGACATCGTGAGTGAAAGGGGAGCTATCCATATCTCATCCAACGAATTGGGGCGAACGATGAAAGCAGTGAACGAGTTAATCAAAGAGATCAAAGCACTCAAATCCAACCTGCATGAAAAAGATTTTCTGCTGACCTGGGAGCAAACACCTCAGGAGCTTGAACTGGTATTGAAACTGGCCGAATCCCTCAAGACACTGCGTGCCGAAAATATTGCTACCAAACTGTTTAACAGCGGGCTCGGTATCTCGGTTTTCCGCGATAACTCCACCCGAACCCGCTTCTCTTATGCCTCTGCACTGAACCTGCTCGGTCTGGCCCAACAGGATCTGGATGAGGGCAAATCCCAGATCGCCCACGGTGAAACCGTCCGTGAAACCGCCAATATGATCTCCTTCTGCGCCGATGCCATCGGTATCCGCGATGACATGTATCTGGGGGCCGGTAACGCCTATATGCGTGAAGTGGGCGCCGCACTGGACGAAGGGTTCGAGAAGGGGGTGCTGCCCCAGCGTCCGGCACTGGTCAACCTGCAGTGCGACATTGATCACCCGACCCAGTCTATGGCTGATCTCGCCTGGTTGCAGGAGCACTTCGGCAGCCTGGAAAACCTCAAGGGCAAGAAGATTGCGATGACTTGGGCTTACTCCCCGAGCTACGGCAAGCCGCTCTCCGTGCCGCAGGGCATCATCGGCCTGATGACCCGCTTTGGTATGGATGTGACCCTGGCCCACCCGGAAGGGTATGACCTGATCCCGGACGTGATCGAAGTGGCCAAGGAGAATGCCAAGGCATCCGGCGGCAGCTTCCGCCAGGTCACCTCCATGGAAGAGGCCTTCAAGGATGCCGATATCGTCTATCCCAAGTCCTGGGCCCCCTACAAGGTGATGGAGCAGCGTACCGAACTGCTGCGTGCCAATGACCACGCCGGCCTCAAGGAGCTGGAGAAACACTGCCTTGAGCAGAACGCCAAGCATAAGGATTGGCACTGCACCGAAGAGATGATGAAGCTCACCAAGGGTGGCGAAGCGCTCTATATGCACTGCCTCCCGGCCGATATTTCCGGTGTCTCCTGTAAAGAGGGCGAAGTAACCGAAGGGGTATTCGAGAAATATCGTATCGCCACTTATAAAGAGGCGAGCTGGAAGCCCTATATTATCGCCGCCATGATCATGGCCCGTAAATTCTCCGCCCCGGGAGAGACCCTCGAAACGCTGCTGAAAGAGGCCCAGAAGCGGGTTAAATAAATAGCGTTGGCTGAAATAAATAAAAGAAATGGCAGGGGTAATCATTCCCCTGCCTGCTACAACAGCGGAATTGTCGTGAGTTTTCTCCCCGTGGTATCTGAATATCGGATTTCCCGGTGAGATGGCTCCCGACCCCATAATCTGGATGAGGTACGCATGTCCCAATTTTCTCTGAAGATGGATATTGCCGATAACCGTTTTTTTACCGGTGAACCATCTCCCCTGTTTTCTCGCGCCGAAGCACAAAAGGCCCGTGCCTTTCATAAAAAACTGGCCGGTTATGAACCGACACCCCTGTGCGACCTGAAAGATCTGGCCGCCTATATCGGAGTAAAAAATATTCTGGTCAAGGATGAGTCAAAACGCTTTGGTCTCAATGCCTTCAAAATGCTGGGTGGCGTCTACGCCATTGCCAACCTGCTCTGTGAAAAATACGGGGTGGCAGTCGAGGATTTCTCCTTCGATCTCATCAAGCGCACCATCAAGGAGCCGATGACCTTTGCCACCACCACAGATGGCAACCACGGTCGCGGCGTCGCCTGGGCCGCCAAGCAGGTGGGTCAGCATGCGGTGGTCTACATGCCCAAGGGCTCTGCCCAGGAGCGGGTTGACCACATTCTCAATCTAGGTGCCGAGTGCATTGTCACCGATATGAACTATGACGACACCGTGCGCCTGACCATGAAGATGGCCGAAGAGCGCGGCTGGCACATAGTGCAGGACACCGCCTGGGAGGGCTACACCAAGATCCCGACCTGGATCATGCAGGGTTACTCCACTCTGGCCGACGAAGCGGTCGAGCAGATGCAGGATATGGGCATCAAGCAGCCCACCCACGTGCTGCTGCAGGCCGGGGTAGGGGCGCTGGCGGGCGGCGTGCTCGGTTATCTCGTGGACTGCTTCGGGGCGAAAAACCTGCACAGCATCGTGGTCGAGCCGGATCAGGCCGACTGCATCTACCGCTCCGGCGTGGCGGGGGAGATGGTCAACGTGGGGGGCGACATGCGCACCATCATGGCCGGTCTCGCCTGCGGCGAACCCAATCCGCTCGGCTGGCCGCTGCTCAGGGGCTGCACCACCCAGTTCATCTCCTGCCACGACAAGGTGTCGGCACTGGGCATGAGAGTGCTTGGCAACCCTCTTGGCAATGACCCCCGCATCATCTCCGGTGAGTCCGGCTCGGTCGGTACCGGCGTACTGGCGGCAGTGCGTCACCACCCGGATCGCGCGGCGCTGATGGAACGTCTGGGGCTGGATAGCAACTCGGTGGTACTCATCATCAACACCGAAGGGGACACCGATGTGAAGCACTACCGGGAAGTGGTGTGGGAAGGCAAACATCCTGCCTGCGATTAACCCCGGCTGTGAGTAATCCCTGCGAGAGCAGAGAGACGAATTGAAGCATTGATCGCGCCTCGCCAACGGGGCGCGGTAACGGGCACAGGGCGCTGCCGACGAACAGGCCGCGCACTCTCAGTTGTTATGGAGAATCACAATGAGCAAGCAAATTCCGTTTGAAATGGTGTTGGAGAAGGCCTACCAGTACAAGGCCGAGATGAGTCAGTTCCTGCGCGACATGATTGCCATCCCGAGCGAGAGCTGCGATGAAGAGCGCGTCGTGCTGCGCATCAAGCAGGAGATGGAGAAGGTTGGCTTTGACAAGGTCGAGATCGATCCCATGGGCAACGTGCTGGGCTATATCGGCCACGGCCCGCACCTGATCGCCATGGATGCCCACATCGATACCGTGGGCGTCGGCAACATGGCCAACTGGAAGTTCGACCCCTATGAGGGGATGGAAGATCACGAGATCATTGGTGGTCGTGGCGCATCTGACCAAGAAGGTGGCATGGCCTCCATGGTTTATGCGGGCAAGATCATCAAGGATCTGGGGCTGGAAGATCAGTACACCCTGCTGGTGACCGGCACCGTACAGGAGGAGGATTGCGATGGCCTCTGCTGGCAGTACATCATCGAGCAGAGCAAGATCCGCCCCGAGTTCGTGGTCAGTACCGAACCCACCGACTGCCAGATCTACCGTGGCCAGCGTGGCCGCATGGAGATCCGCATCGATGTGCAGGGGGTCAGCTGCCACGGCTCCGCACCGGAGCGCGGTGACAACGCCATCTTCAAGATGGGCCCCATCCTTGGCGAGCTGCAAGAGCTCAGCCACAACCTCGGCAATGACGACTTCCTCGGCAAGGGCACCCTGACCGTCTCCGAGATCTTCTTCACTTCGCCGAGCCGCTGCGCCGTGGCGGATAGCTGCGCCGTCTCCATCGACCGCCGCCTCACCTGGGGCGAGACTTGGCAAGGTGCGCTCGACGAGATCCGCGCCCTGCCTGCGGTGAAAGCCGCCGGTGCCGAGGTCTCCATGTACCAATACGACCGTCCGGCCTACACCGGTCTGGTCTATCCGACCGAGTGCTACTTCCCGACCTGGAAGGTGGAAGAGGATCACATCACCGTCAAAACCCTCTCCAAGGCGTATCGCGAGCTGTTCAACAAGGAGCCGGTGGTGGACAAGTGGACCTTCTCGACCAACGGGGTCTCCATCATGGGTCGCCACGGTATTCCGGTCATCGGTTTTGGCCCGGGTAAAGAGCCGGAGGCCCACGCCCCGAACGAGAAGACCTGGAAAGAGCATCTGGTCAAGTGCGCCGCCATGTACGCCGTGATCCCCATGCTCTATCTGGCCGAGCTGGACAAGTAAGGGGTCTGCCGGGTGGTGACTCTCATCACCGCTCGGCTGTTGCAAGTGCCCCGTCTCCATTGAGGCGGGGCTTTGCTGTTTGAAGTGATGTTCGAGGTGGTGGGGATGAAACGGCTGATCAAAAACGGTGTGCTGGTCGATGCACAGGGTGAATATCGTCAGGATCTGCTGATCGATAACGGGGTGATCCGCGCGCGGGCCACCGCTATCCAGCCCGATGGCGAGACCGACGTGATCGATGCCAGCGGCTGTTATGTGATGCCGGGTGGCATCGACGTCCATACCCACTTCAACATCGATGTCGGCATTGCCCGCAGTTGCGATGACTTTTTCAGCGGTACCCGTGCTGCCGCCTGTGGTGGCACCACCACCATCGTCGATCACATGGGATTTGGCCCGGCGGGGTGCAATCTGCATCACCAGCTGGCCCGCTATCACGACTATGCCGCCGAGCAGGCGGTGGTCGATTACAGCTTTCACGGCGTTGTCCAGCATGTGGATGACGCCATCCTCCACGAGATGGCCGCCATGGTGCAGGAGGAGGGGATTAGCAGCTTCAAGCTCTATCTCACCTACCAGTACAAGCTGGGGGATCACGACGTGCTGCGCGCCCTGGCCCGCCTCAAGGAGGTGGGGGCGCTCGCCACCGTCCATCCCGAGAACGATGCCGCCATCGCGGCGCGCCGTGCGGCCCTATTGGCCGCCGGTCACCATGAACCCTGGTATCACCCGCAAAGCCGCCCGCTGGAGTGCGAGGCGGAGGCGATCGCCCGGATGATCAATCTGGCGGGGCTCGCTGGCAATGCGCCGCTCTATATCGTCCACCTCTCCAACGGCTTGGGGCTGGAGTATCTGAAACTGGCGCGTCGTCAGGGGCAGCCTGTCTGGGTGGAGACCTGCCCGCAATATCTGCTGCTCGATGAGCAGTGTTATTACAAGGAGAACGGGGTCGACTATCTGTTGAGCCCGCCGCTGCGCTCACGCCGCGAGCAGGACAAGCTGTGGGTCGGCATCGCAGCTGGCGATATCGACACCGTCGCGACCGATCACTGCAACTTCTCCCACGCCCAGCGCATGACCCTCTCGGGGGGCGATTTCAGCCGCTGCCCCAACGGCTTGCCCGGGGTCGAAAACCGGATGCTGCTGCTGTTTGCCCACGGGGTATTGGGCGGGCGCATCTCGCCGTCCCGCTTCGTGGCCCTCACCAGCGCCAACCCGGCGCGCCTGTTTGGCCTCTGGCCGCGCAAGGGCAATCTGCAAGCGGGGTCTGACGCCGATCTGGTGATCATGGATCCCCGCGGTGACACCGTGATTTCTCACCCACTGCTGCACGACAATGGCGACTACAGCCCCTACGAGGGGATGCATTGTCCCGGCCAGATCAGGATGACCCTCAGTCGCGGCGAGATAGTCGCTCGCGATGGCGAGTTTCTGGGACGGCGTGGTCATGGCCGCTTTCTGGCCAGAGCACCCTTTGATCCACTGCTGGGCGAAGCGGTCAGAGAACAGCAATTAGCACAGTGATAGACAGAACAACCGAGCCGGTATGACACCGGCCCACCCTTATCATCGGAGAGCACAAGATGAAACAGCGTATCGTACTGGCCCTGGGGGGCAATGCTCTGGGCAATAACCTGCCCGAGCAGATGAAGGCGGTGCAGAGCACGGCGGGCACCATCGCCGACCTGATCGCCCAGGGGCATGAGGTGGTGGTGACCCACGGCAACGGGCCGCAGGTGGGGATGATTCAGCAGGCGTTCGAGGTGGCGGCTCGCCACGAGCCCAAATCCCCCCATCTGCCCATGTCGGTCTGCGTGGCCCTGAGTCAGGGTTATATCGGTTATGACCTGCAAAATGCCCTGCGTGAAGCCCTGCTGGAACGCGGCATCCACAAGCCGGTTGCCACGCTGGTGACCCAGGTTGAGGTGGATAAAAACGATCCCGCCTTCCTTGACCCGAGCAAGCCCATCGGCGGCTTCTTCAGCAAGGAGGAGGCCGAGGCGCTGATGACCAAGGGCGAGCGGCTCAAAGAGGATGCCGGCCGTGGCTATCGCAGAGTGGTCGCATCTCCCAAACCCGTAGATATCATCGAGAAAGAGACCGTCTCTGCCATGCTGGCCGCCGGTCAGGTGGTGATCACCGTCGGTGGCGGCGGCATTCCGGTGCTGCGCGAGGGCAATCACCTGCGCGGTGCCAGTGCGGTGATCGACAAGGATTGGGCCAGTGCGAGGCTGGCTGAACTGATTGATGCCGACATGCTGATCATCCTTACCGCGGTAGAGAAAGTCGCCATCAATTTCGGCAAACCCGATGTGCAGTGGCTCGATACCCTGAGCGTGGCCGATGCCAACAGCTTTATTGCACAGGGACAGTTTGCCAAGGGCTCCATGTTGCCCAAAGTGGAGGCGGCGCTCTCGTTTGCCACATCTCTGCCGGGGCGAAAATCCCTCATCACCCTGCTGGAAAAGGCAGCCGAGGGGATCGCTGGCAAGACCGGTACCGTGATCAGCCTGTAGCGTGCAACGCGATGACGGGGTGATAGACAGGGGGCCTTGGCCCCCTGATGTTTTTGGCTCGGGCGCTACTGTTGCTGAGGTCGATTTCCCATAGATCGTGGGCAGCCTGCCAGCACAGGGGTAAGATAGCCACCCCGATAAGGGTTGGCCCATCGGAACAAAAGGCGAAAGGCAGAGCTATGCGTGGTGAGAGATGAGTGGAAAGATCAATATGGCGGCGTTGGTGGGATTGATCCTGCTCACCGCCATCTGGAGTTACAGCTGGATCGTGATGAAGCAGGTGATGCTCTACGCGGGGGCCTTCGAGTTCACCGCCCTGCGCTGCCTGTGCGGGTCTCTGGTTCTGCTGCTGGTACTGGCCCTGCGCGGGCGGCGTTATCTCAAACCCACCCCGTTTCGCTATACCCTCGCCATCGCCCTGTTCCAGACCTGCGGCATGGTGGGGTTGGCCCAGTGGGCGCTGATCAGCGGCGGGGCGGGCAAGGTGGCTATTCTGAGCTACACCATGCCGTTCTGGGTGGTGATCTTCGCGGCGCTCTTTCTCGGCGAGCGGATGCGCAAGCTACATTATCTGGCGGTCGGGGTGGCCGCCTGCGGGCTGCTGCTGGTGATCCAGCCCTGGTTGCTGCATCTTGAGTCCCTCAAGAGTGCGCTGTTGGCGATCCTCTCCGGCATCAGCTGGGGGATCAGCGCCATCATCGCCAAACGGATGTATGCCCGCCATCCTGGGGTGGATCTGATGTCCCTCACCACCTGGCAGATGATCTACGCCACCCTGGTGATGACGCTGGTGGCCGCGCTGGTGCCGGAGCGCCCCATCGACTGGCAGCCCTACGTGATGGGGGCGCTGGCCTATAGCGCTATTTTTGCCACCGCCATTGCCTGGAGTCTCTGGCTGTTTGTGTTGAAAAAACTGCCGGCGGGTATCGCCAGTCTTAGTACCCTGGCGGTGCCGGTGAGCGGCGTGCTGCTCTCCTGGTGGCTGCTGGGCGAAAATCCGGGGCCGGTGGAGGGGAGCGGCATTGCCCTTATCGTGCTGGCGCTTCTCGTCATCAGCCGCAAGGGCAAGCGCTCTGTGGTGTCGGTGGCGGGGGAAACCCGTATCAAGCACGGTTGAGTGGTGACTGAGCTGCCAGTGCTACGATAAACGGCACTCAAAAGAGCCCGCGACAGGGGACCAGCCCCTAGTTACAATGGCGTGGTCTGACTGTGCTGGAGCACAGGTATCTGATTTATTGTGATTATTTCAACGAACCTAACGGCAAGGATGAGACCGTATGATGACGCTGGTGTGGTTGGCTGTAGGCCTGGTGTGTCTGGTTGTGGGGGCCGAATCTCTGGTGCGGGGCGCATCTCGCCTCGCCACCATGATGGGGATATCGCCACTGGTGGTGGGATTGACCATAGTGGCCTTTGGGACCAGTGCTCCCGAGCTGGCGGTGAGCATCCAGTCTGGCCTCGAGGGGCAGGCAGGGATAGCGGTGGGGAACGTGGTCGGCAGCAATATTTTCAACGTGCTGTTTATTTTAGGTATTTCGGCACTGATCGTACCGTTGACCGTCTCCCAGCAACTGGTACGTCTCGACGTTCCCTTGATGATAGTGGTCTCTTTTCTGGTGTTGTTGCTGGGCTACGATGGCCGTATTGCGCCACTGGAAGGGGCGCTGCTGTTTGCCAGCATCATCGCCTACACCGGGTTTCTCTTTGTCCAGAGTCGACGGGAAAACAAAGCGGTGCAGGCGGAGTACGAGCAGGAGTTTGGTACCCGTGAAGCGAGTACGGCGGGCAACTGGTTGCGCAATCTGCTCTTTATTGCCGCAGGTCTGGGTCTGCTGATCCTCGGCTCCCGCCTGCTGGTTGGCAGTGCAGTGGAGATTGCCCACTACTTCGGGGTGAGCGATCTGATCATCGGCTTGACCATAGTGGCGGCCGGTACCTCCTTGCCCGAAGTGGTGACCTCCATCGTCGCAGCCCTGCGCGGGGAGCGGGATATCGCTGTGGGGAACGTGGTGGGCAGCAATATCTTCAATATCCTCTGCGTGCTGGGGCTCACCTCCATCGTCACTCCCGGTGGGCTTGAAGTGTCGGCCACCGCCCTTCAGTTCGATATTCCGGTAATGATTGCGGTGGCGCTTGCCTGCCTGCCCATCTTCTTTACCGGTTACACCATCGCCCGCTGGGAAGGGGCGCTGTTTCTGGCCTACTACATCGGCTACACCTGCTGGCTGATCCTCCACGCCACATCCAGTCCGCTGCAAGGTCAGTTCAGTGCAGCGCTAACCGGTTTTGTGTTGCCGCTCACCGCCATCACTCTGGTTGTGCTGGCGGTGCGAGCCTGGCGATTGCAACGAACCCGGTCGTGATGCAGGTTCTCCTGATGTAAAGGCTCTGCATCAACCGACAGGCGGAAAAAAGCCCCACCATCATGGTGGGGCTTTTGCTTGGTGCTGAACCTGGTGCTGAAGAGGGACGCGAAGAGCCGTTATCTGCGCTGGGCCAGATGCATCATGGCTTCCAGCACGGCGCCGCCGATGGCGCGTGCCTTGTCCGATACCGTAGTGGCGTCGGCCCGCTCGCCTCTGGGGTCGATGTCACCGATCTTGAAGCCGACGGTCACCTCGATGCCATCGCTGAGCAGCCCCCGCACCATACCGGAGAGTGGCGCGATAATGGGGGTATCCCCTACATGGGCGATCACATCTCCCTCCTGCACCAGATCACCGAGCTTGATCAGGCTCTTCATCACACCGGGGGCGGGGGCGCGCACCACCCGGCGGGCGGAGTGCCCCTCTATCACCCCGGGAATGCCGGTGTTGGGCTGGGCGGGGCCCTGATAGATAACCCGGCCCAGATGGTGACCGCGGTTGGTCTCAATGACCGCATCGCAGTCGCGCCCCGCCTCAAAGCCCGGGCCAAGGGCTACCGTAATGGGGGCCATCTCCTTGTGGGTGCCGAGATTCTGCTTGGCGAGGATGGCATCCACCAGATAGCGGGGTTTGAGCTCGGCGAGGGTGGCACAGTCAGGGTCAACCAGTAGCGGAATGACGCCCCGATCCAGCTGCTCGAACGCCTGTTCGACGCTCTCGACCCGCTTGGCACGCACTCCCTCGACCCTTGTTTCGCCGTCGAACATCCCCTGAGCGAAGGCGACGGTGCGGCGGATCACCGTGGGCTTGTCGAGATCCAGCATCACCACCTTGAAGCCGGCATTGTGCAGGCGCAGCGCCACCCCGGTTGCGATATCGCCGGAGCCGCGCATCACCACCAGCTGATCCCGCTTGAGGCGCACATCATCCTGCATCAGACCGCCTGCCTTGCCGTTTTTCACCTGCAACAACTCGGCGAGAATGCTGATGGCGATCTCCTCGGGGGTCTCGGCGCCGATGTTGTAGCCGATGGGGGCGTGCAGTTGCTGCAGTTGCTCCTGGCTCACCCCTTGCTGGCGCAGCGCCTGGGTGAAGGTCTGCACCTTGCGCTTGCTGGCGAGCAGCCCCAGATAGGCGAGGGGACGGCTGATGAGCCGATCCAGCGCCTCCTTGTCCTGATGGTTGGTGGCGATGATGACGAAGTTGGCGGGCTCGATGGCCAGTTTCTCGATCACCGCGCTGATGGTATCGGCCTGTTTGAGATGGGTGCCGACGGGGAAGTGATCGGGGTTGAGGCTCCCTTCAAAACAGTCGCCCACATGGATATCAAAACCCAGTGGCGCCGCAGCATGGGCCAGCGCCCGGTTGACGTGACCGGCACCAATGAGCACCAGCCGGGGGCGCAGGCCATAGACATCGATATAGACCGACATGGCTCCACCGCAATCCGACCCGACCGCATGCTCACCGTTGCGTGCCATCCGGCCGTGGAAGATGCGCGGCTTGCGCTCGGCAATGGCGGCCATCGCTTCCTCGATCACCAGCCGCTCGATCATGCCGCCGCCGATGGTACCGAGGATCTGGCCATCTGCCATTACCAGCATCTGGGCCTGATGGCGCGGGGTGGAGCCCCGGCTCTCGATGATCTGGGCCATGGCAAACGGCGTGTTCTCCTGTTCCAGTCGGGCTGCGTGTGCAAACAGATTCATAAGGTACCTCTTTTCATCCTTAAAACGTCAGGGGTGAGGCTAAAGCGCCTCCCCGTGCGGAGCTGTGCAGATCAGGTGACGGATGGGGGGGGATTCGCGCACGGCCCCCTGCCAGATGGCGTGGATCTCGGGGTGGCGGCTCTGCAGCTTTATCAATTCCGCCAGCCACGACGCCTCATTTTGATAATCGCCATTGATAAACCAGATCCGGCGCGCCCCGGGCGGGGTGCCCTTGAACACCCCCTCGGGGTGGGAGATCAGCCTGTCAAACAGTGCCCAGTCAAGTGGCTCACCCGCCGCAATCCCGCACAGGGCCTGCAATTCAGCCCAGCGGTGGATCTGCGCCGGTTCGGCATTGGCTCCCACCATGGCGCCGCCCAGCAGGGCGATCACCCAGTCACTCTGGTGTGGAATGCAAGGTTCGTGCAAAGCGGGCACTTTCAATAACTTGTGATGGGCGCCATCCGCTTCGACCAGGATGAGATCGAAGCGCTGCTGTCCTTTGAGCAGGTCGATTTGGCGCAGATCCGGCCCTGCAACCTTGCCGGTGCGCTCGTCAAGATGGCTGAACAGGGCAACCAGGGTCGGGCCATCCGGCAGAGCCTGACAGCGGGTAAGTTGACGAACGGGATCCGTCTCGATAATCAATTCCCGATAGTGTGACGGGGCTGGCAGAAACATCCGGGTGGTGGTGGTAATTAGCACCCTTTTACCCTGCTTATAAAAATATTCCGCCAGCCAGAACAGGGTGCTGGTTTTTCCGCCGGCACCACAAAGGCTAATTAGCGTGGTATGGTTGTCACTATTTTCAAGCAGTGGATTTAAAAGCGAACCAATATCCGGAAACGCGTGAATAACAGAGTGTGGCAAGGACATGGCAATGACCGAAATAAATAGCGAGGTGAATGAAAAGGTGCAGGCTCGGGGGCGTGAACAGTGTGACTGTATAATTACCGCAGCAGGTTTGTCATCCCGCATGGGGGCATGGAAAATGATGCTACCTTATGGCTCGGGGACAATTCTTGATGCAAGTCTCAAAAATGCCCTGGCCTTCTGCTCCCGGATTATTTTGGTCGTGGGTCATCGCGGGGCCGAACTCGCTGCCTGTTATGGGAATCGCCCCGACATTCTCATCGTCCATAACCCTGACTATGAGTTGGGGCTGGGCAGTTCCATCCGCTGCGCTCTGGCGGCCAGCAATGCTGACTACCTCTTTATCAGCCACGGGGATCTGCCCTGTATCCCGTGCGAGGTCTATCAGCAGTTGTGGCAGGCGCGCGGAGAGCTCGCCCTGTTCCCGAGCTTTGAGGGGGAGGCGGGTCATCCGGTCTTGCTGCCAAAATCCCTCGCAAGGGAGCTGGCTGCCGCGCCGGCACAGGGTTCGGTGCGCCGCTGGTTGCTGCAACGTCCCCATCGCACCATACCGGTCGAGAGTCCTGCCATCCTCTTTGATATCGATACCCCCGAGCGCTATCAGGCGCTGATCCGTGGCGAACTGGAGCTGCGTTCTGCCGACGAGTTTACGACCGAGCAGGGCTGAGTCGCATCGTTGGGGCCCACCTCCCTCTGCGTGCAATGGCAGCCAGCGGGGCGGTAACGCCGAGTCATCTCGCAGCCTTTGGATAAACCGAAATAGCGACGACTGCCTTTTATATAGCAGTGACTTTTAAGCCAGCCCCGGCCATATTGGCCGGGGTTTGCTTGCGATAATGCTGGATGATTTTTACCCTATCAAAGTGATATTTATCGCTGCCGATTTGATACTTTTCATTTTTCTCTGGCATTGCCTTGAATAAAATATCAAGTGAGTGAGAACCACTCTCATTAATCATAATGGCGACATGCCAAACCGCCTTCATTAATTCGAGCCATCTCACGCTTTTACCCTAAAAAATAGTTTTGCCGATGGAGTGGCCTGATAGTTGCTCCTCTCCTTGCCAAGGGGTAATGCCCGTGCGGGATACCCCATTTATTCATGCTGCCAATGCGCAGAACAGCTGCAAGGAGATAGCCATGGGCGATATTATGCGACCCGTTCCCTTCAAGAACCTTCTGACCCGTATTTTTGCGGAATATAAAGAGAGTCAGACTATTTTCGGTATTCCCGCCGCACAATTTTATCGCAAGCAGGACGAGCGCAAGATCAAGGTGTTCGGTGAAACCTGCGAGACTCCCATTGGCCCGGCAGCCGGCCCCCATACCCAGTTGGCCCAGAACATCGTCACCTCCTGGCTGACCGGCGGGCGCTTTATCGAGCTCAAGACGGTGCAGATCCTGGACCGTCTCGAACTGGAAAAGCCCTGCATCGACGCCGAAGACGAGTGCTTCAACACCGAGTGGTCTACCGAGTTCACCCTGCCCAAGGCGTTTGACGAGTATCTGAAGGCTTGGTTTGCCCTCTATCTGCTGGAGGAGGTGTTCGACCCGCGCCTCGACGGAGAGGCCAAGTCCTTTATCTTCAACATGAGCGTGGGTTACAACCTCGATGGCATCAAACAGCCACCGATGCAGCAGTTCATCCACAGCCTGATGGATGCCAGCAGCAATCCGAAATTTGCCGAGTACCAGCAGGTGGTACGCGAGCTGGTTGCCGACGAGCAGTTTATCGCTGAGCTGGGACTGGGGGCGCGCCGCGATCGCCTGCAACAGCTGGTGGATCGTATCCCGGCCAATCTGGTGCACGGCGTTACCCTCTCCACCATGCATGGTTGCCCGCCCAACGAAATTGAGGCCATTTGCCGCTACATGCTGGAAGAGAAGGGGCTCAACACCTTCGTCAAACTGAACCCGACCCTGCTGGGTTACCCGCGGGTGCGCGAGATCCTCGATACCTGCGGCTTTGATTACATTGGTCTCGGCGAAGCGTCGTTCGATCACGACCTCAAGCTGGATCAGGCCAAAGCCATGCTGACTCGCTTGATGGCACTGGGCGCCGAGAAGGGGCTCACCTTCGGGGTCAAGCTCACCAATACCCTTGGCACCATCAACCGCAAGGGGGCGCTGCCGGGGGATGAGATGTACATGTCCGGCCGTGCGTTGTTCCCCCTCTCCATCAACGTGGCCGCTGTGCTGTCCCGCGCCTTCGATGGCAAGCTGCCCATCTCCTACTCGGGCGGTGCCAGCAAGTTCAACATCGCCGAGATCTTCGAGACCGGTATCCGCCCCATCACCATGGCCACCGACCTGCTCAAACCGGGTGGCTACCTGCGCCAGATCGAGTGTCTCAAAGAGATCGATGCGTCGGGCAGCTGGGGCATGAGTCAGGTGGATGTGGCCAAGCTGGAGGCGCTTGCCGCCAAGGCCCTCACCATGGATTACACCCAGAAGGAGTGGAAGTCCGAGGATCGCATCGAAGTGGGTGGCGGCCTGCCGCTGACCGACTGCTACGTGGCGCCCTGCGTCACTGCCTGCGCCGTGCATCAGGATATCCCCGAGTACATTCGCCTGATGGGCGAGGGGCAGTATGTGGCAGCCCTTGAGCTGATTTATCAGCGCAACGCCTTGCCCGCCATCACCGGCCATATCTGCGATCACCAGTGCCAGTACAACTGCACCCGTCTCGACTACGACAGCGCGCTCAACATCCGCGAGCTGAAAAAGGTGGCGCTGGAGCGCGGCTGGGAAGGGTACAAGGCTCGCTGGCACAAACCGGCAGGCAGTGGTGACAAGCACCCGGTCGCGGTCATTGGCGCCGGCCCCGCCGGTCTCTCCGCTGGTTACTTCCTGGCCCGCGCCGGTCACCCGGTCACCGTGTTCGAGCGTGAAGCCGATGCCGGTGGCGTGGTCAAGCACATCATCCCCGAGTTCCGCATTCCGGCCGAGCTTATCCAGCATGACATCGACTTTGTCGCCGCCCACGGGGTCAAGTTCGAGTTTGGCTGCGATCCGGCGCTCACCGTCGACAAGCTGCACGCCCAGGGCTTTACCTATGTCTTCGTCGGCATCGGCGCCGACAAGAATGGCGGCATGCGTCTCGAAGGGGGACACGAGCGGATTTACAAATCCTTCCACTTCCTGCGCAGCTTCAATCAGGGCAAACCGCTGCCGCTCGGCCGCCATGTGGCGGTGATCGGCGCCGGTAACACCGCCATGGACTGCGCCCGCGCTGCCCTCAAGGTGCCGGGTGTCAGCGATGTGACCGTTATCTACCGTCGCAGCGAGAAAGAGATGCCCGCCTATCGCGAGGAGTATCTGGAAGCGGTGGAGGATGGGGTGCGTTTCTGCTTCCTCACCAATCCGGAGCGCTTTGACAAAGATGGCAAGCTCACCGTGCGGATGATGGCGTTGGGGGAACCTGACGAGCAGGGCCGCCGCCGTCCGGTGCCCACCGAGCAGACCGAAGTGATGCAGATGGATGCCCTGATCACCGCCATCGGCGAGCAACCTGATTGTGAAGTATTGAAAGCGATGGGCATTCCCTTGGGCAGCGATGGCTGGCCCGAGGTGGACAGCCAGACCGGCGAAACCAGCCGTCGCAACGTCTTCCTCATCGGTGACGTGCAGAGCGGCCCGTCCTCCATCGTCGGTGCCATCGGTGGTGCCCGCCGCGCCGCGGATCTGGTGCTCTCTCGCGAGCATATCGCCAGCCAGCAGAGTGAAGTGACCATCCAGCCGTCGGGCAAGGATGAGATCTACCGTCGCAAGGGGAGCATCGCCGTCACTATGGTCGACAAGAATGAGCGGGATGCCTTCGTGGCGCAAGAGGCTCACCGCTGCCTCGAGTGCAACTACCTCTGCAGCAAGTGCGTGGATGTCTGCCCCAACCGGGCCAACGTCGCCATTGCGGTGCCGGGCTTCAAGGATCAGTTCCAGACCCTGCACCTGGATGCCTACTGCAACGAATGTGGCAACTGCGCCCAGTTCTGCCCGTGGCAGGGCAAGCCCTATCAGGACAAGGTCACCATCTTCAGCCTGCCCGAGGACTTCGACAACAGCCGCAACCCCGGTTTCTATCTGGCGGATGGTGGCGAACTGCGGGTGCGTCAGGGTGGCGAGACCTATCGCCTGACCATAGACGCCCAGAGCCGGATCAAGGATGCGCCAGCGGCCCTTGGCGATATGTGCCGGATCATCAGCCATGTCCATGCTCATCACCACTACCTGCTGGGGGCCGTCGAGGCCTGAGCGAACCACGAATAAGCGAAGGAGCACACCATGTTTATTCTGAAAAACGTCACCGCTGTCCAGCTGGAGCCGACCCGGGTGCTGGAAGGGGTGGATATCGCCATCGAAGGCACCCTTATCAAAGCGGTGGGGCCCAATCTGCGGGCCCTCTACCCGGAGGCCAACTATCGGGAGATGGGCGGTAAGCTGGTGATGCCGGGCATCGTCTGTGCCCACAACCACTTCTACTCCGGCCTGTCGCGGGGGATCATGGCCAATATCGCCCCTTGCCCGGACTTTATCTCCACCCTGAAAAACCTCTGGTGGCGGCTCGATCGGGCGCTCGATGAAGAGTCCCTCTACTACAGCGGCCTTATCTGCTCGCTGGAAGCGATCAAGAGCGGCTGCAGCTCGGTGATCGACCACCACGCTTCGCCCAACTTCATCAAGGGCTCCCTGAATGTGTTGCGCAAAGGGTTTATGGAGGCGGGTCTGCGCGGCATGACCTGCTTCGAGACCACTGATCGCAACGGCGGCCTCGCCGAGCTGCAGGCCGGGGTGGAGGAGAACATATTGTTCGCCCAACAGATCGATGCGGCCAAAGCCAAGGGGAGCGAGCCTTATCTGGTGGAGGCTCATATCGGCGCCCACGCCCCCTTCACCGTGCCCGACGAGGGACTCGCCATGCTGCGCGAAGCGGTGCAGGTCACCGGTCGTGGTCTGCATATCCATGTGGCGGAAGACCGCTACGATATGGCCCACGGTCACCACCACTATGGCAAGGAGCCCATCGCCCGGCTGGACGAGTTTGGCCTGATCGACAGCAAGACCCTGATCGCCCACGGCATCTACCTGAGCCCGGCTGACATCGAACTGCTCAACAGCCGCGATGCCTTCCTGGTGCACAACGCCCGCTCCAACATGAACAACCATGTGGGCTACAACATGCACCTGCCGGAGTATCGCAATCTGGCGCTCGGCACCGATGGTATCGGCTCCGACATGCTCGAAGAGCTCAAGTTCGCCTACTTCAAACACAAGGATGCCGGTGGCGCCCTGTGGCCTGACAGCTTTGCCCGCTTCCTGTGGAACGGCAACACATTGCTGGAGCGCAACTTCGGCGCCAAATTTGGCCGCCTGGAGCCGGGATACAAGGCCGACCTCACCATTTGCGACTACGACGCACCGACCCCGCTGGCGCCGCGTAACCTCGGTGGCCATCTCGCCTTCGGCATGGGATCGAACAGCGTCAACAGCGTGATGGTGGAGGGGCGCATGGTCTATCAGGATCGCGAGTTCCCGTTCGATGTCGCGCCCATTTATGAGCAGGCCAGCAAGGTGGCGAGCCGCCTGTGGCAACGGATGGATCAGCTGGCCTAGGGCCACCCTCCACAGTTTTGGACCGGATTGCCCGCCCTGTGGATCTCCCCGGCGGCGGGCAGCAAGAGTAAGGACGACACATGATTGAGCAATTCTTCCGACCCGAGCAACTGGGTCAGGCTTTGGAACTCAAGGCCAGCTTCGGCAGCGACGCCGTCTACATGGGAGGCGGCAGCAAGCTTAACGCAGCCCCGACCCGCACCGACAAGAAGGTCGCTATCTCGCTGGAGAGGCTGGGGCTTGACCAGATTGAGCAGCAGCACGGCCAGCTCCATATCGGCGCCACCGTCACCCTGCAGACCCTGAAAGAGGATCCCCGTACCCCGGCCGCCCTGTGCGATGCGCTGGGGTTTGTCTATTCTCGCCATCTGCGCAATCAGGCCACCCTCGGCGGCGAAATTGCTTGCCAGCAGCAAGACTCCCCGCTGTTGCCGGTACTTCTGGTGCTCGAAGCCGTGGTGGTGCTGGAGAACAACCTGCTGCAACCCATCGACGCCTATCTGGCGGGTCAGCGCAATGCCCTGGTGCTGGGAGTTGTGCTGCCGGAGCCCGAACTGCGCTGCGCCACCCGCCGCATCAGCCGCAACGCCGATGGCTTGGCAGTAATGACCGCCGCGGTAGCCCTCGACAGCATTGGCGAAATGCGGGTAGCCGTCGCTGGCGTTACCCCGCAGCCGATGCGCCTGCGGGATCTGGAGCGCCGCGAACTGCACGATGCCGCGCTGGAGGCCGCCGTGAGCGAGCTGATTGCGCCCCGTGAGGATCTGGCGGGCAGCGTGAGTTACAAGCGGTATATCAGCGGGGTAGTGGTGGCGGATCTGCTGGTGGATTGCCAGCAGCAGGAGGTGCAAGCATGATGGAACTCAACTTTACCCTGAACGGTGCCCTGCGCACCGTCATCTGCAAGGCCGGTGACAATGCCCAGCGGGTGCTGTTCAACCAGTGCCGGATGCACTCGGTGCGCAACAGCGACGACGGCTTTGGCTTTGCCGGCTCCGATGCAATCCTCTTCAACGGCAAGGTGATCAACGCCTCCCTGCTGATCGCCGCCCAGCTGGATGGGGCAGAAGTGCGTACCGCCGAGTCGCTGGGCAGCTGGAACCAGCTCAGTCTGGTGCAGCAGGCCATGGTGGATGTGGGTGTGGTGCAGTCAGGTTACAACGATCCGGCTGCGGCGCTCATCGTCACCGACCTGCTTGATCGCCACCCCAGCCCCACCCGTGATCAAATCGACGATGCCCTCTCGGGCCTGTTTCACCGCGATGGCGGTTATCAGCAGTTCTATCAGGCCATCGAGCTTGCCTGTTCACGGATGAAGGATCCCGATTACCTGTGCCAGATCGCCCCCGAGTTTCGCGACGATTTGCGCCATATCGGCAAGAGCTGTCCGAAAGTGGACGCCGCCAAGATGGTGCAGGCCAAGCCCTGCTACGTGGAGGATCGGGTTACTGAAGATGCGCTGATCATCAAGATGCTGCGCAGTCCCCATCCTCATGCGGTGATCACCAAACTCGATGTGAGCCGCGCCGAGGCGCTGCCGGGCGTCGTGCATGTCATTACCCACCTCAACTGCCCGGATGTGTTTTACACCCCGGGTGGCCAGAGTGCCCCCGAGCCGTCACCGCTCGATCGCCGCATGTTCAGCCGCAAGGTACGTCACGTCGGTGACAGGGTCGCCGCCGTGGTGGCCGAGAGCGAAGCCATCGCATTGGCCGCGCTCAAGCTCATCGAGGTCGAGTATCAGGTTCTGCCGGCGGTCATGAACATTGACGAGGCGATGGCCCCCAATGCACCCCTGGTGCATGACGAACCCATTATCTATATGGCCGGGGCGCCGGCGGATCTCGAGCAGCAGAACGCCTGCTCGGTACGCCGTGGCGACGAGCATATGATCATCAACTTCCCCATTGGTTCCCGCCCGCACGAGAACCTGGCCGCCAGCGTCCATGGCCAGATCGGTGACGTGGCAAAAGGCTTTGCCGAGGCGGACGAGATAGTCGAACGCACCTACGAATCGACCCAGGCCCAGCAGTGCCCGACCGAGCCGCACATCTGCTTCACCTATATGGATGGGGAGCGTCTGGTCATTCACGCTTCTACTCAGGTGCCGTGGCACGTGCGCCGTCAGGTGGCGCGCATTGTCGGCATGAAGCAGCACCAGGTGCACGTGATCAAGGAGCGGGTAGGGGGCGGCTTTGGCTCCAAGCAGGACATCCTGCTGGAAGAGGTGTGCGCCTGGGCGACCAAGGTTACCGGCCGTCCGGTCACCTTCCGCTACACCCGTGAAGAGGAGTTCATCAGCAACACCTCCCGCCACGTGGCCAAGGTGAAGGTCAAAATAGGGGCCAAAAAAGATGGCACCATTACCGCCATCGAGATGGATTTTCGCGCCAACACCGGCCCTTACGGCAATCACTCTCTGACGGTGCCGAGCAACGGCCCGGCGCTCTCCCTGCCGCTCTATCCGTGCGACAACGTGCGCTTTACCGTCAACACCTACTACAGCAACATCTGTCCGACCGGGGCCTATCAGGGTTATGGCGCGCCCAAGGGCAACTTCGCCCTGACCATGGCCATTGCCGAGCTGGCCGAGAAACTGGGCATCGATCAGCTCGACATGGTGGAGCACAACCGGGTGCACGAAGGGGACCTCCTCAAGGTGCTGGGGGCCATCGGCGAGGGCAAGATGCCGACTTCTGTGCCCCATGCGGCCAGCTGTGCCCTCGAGCCCATCCTCAAACAGGGTCGAGAGCTTATCGCTTGGGACAGTCCCAAACCCGCCGACGGGGATTGGCGCATCGGCCGCGGCGTCGCCATCATCATGCAAAAATCGGGGATCCCGGATATCGATCAGGCCAACTGCATGGTCAAGCTGGAGTCTGACGGCACCTTTATCGTCCACTCCGGTGGCGCCGATATCGGCACCGGCCTCGATACCGTGGTGGCCAAGCTGACCGCCGAGGTGCTCGGTTGCCCGCTCAGCGATGTGCATGTGATCTCCGGCGACACCGACCACGCCCTGTTTGACAAGGGGGCCTACGCCTCGTCCGGTACCTGCTTCTCCGGCAACGCGGCCAAGATGGCGGCCGAGAACCTCAAGGCGAAGATCCTGTTCCATGGCGCCGCCATGCTGGGCGAGTCGGTGGAGGATGTGGAGCTGGTTCACCCGGGCATAGTACGCGGCAAGCAGGGGGAGGTGAGCCTCGCCAAGCTGGCCCACAAGGCCGAGACAGGAACCGGCTTCGGCATTCTGGTGGGCACCGCCAGCTACATCACTTCGGAGCTTGCCTTCCCATACGGGGCCAACTTCGCCGAGGTGGCGGTCAACGTCAGAACCGGCGAGATCCGGCTCGACAAGTTCTACGCCCTGCTCGACTGCGGTACCCCCATCAACCCGGAGCTGGCCCTCGGCCAGATCTACGGGGCGACCATGCGGGCCATCGGCCACACCATGACCGAAGAGATCTGCTACGACAGCAAGGGCATCCCGCTCACCCGGGATCTGAAGAGCTATGGCGCGCCCAAGATTGGCGACATTCCGCGCGATTTTCGGGCCTTCCTGGTGCCGAGTGACGACAAGGTCGGCCCCTACGGCGCCAAGTCCATCTCGGAGATCGGGGTGAACGGCGCGGCGCCTGCCATCGCCACCGCCATCCACGACGCCTGCGGTGTCTGGCTGCGCAAGTGGCACTTCACGCCGGAGCAGATCCTGCGCGAGCTGGGCAAGCTGGAGCAAAAAGTGTCGGCATAACAAAAGAAAAGGTGAGGGGCGGGCGCCAGCTCGCCCCCAGCGCCTGACGGCGGAATGAGTACTCCGCCTACATTCTGTGTGATGGGACAAACACGATGTCTAAAACAACACGCAAGCACTCGGATCTCATTTACGAGCTGGAAGACAAACCCCCGTTTTATCAAACCCTGATGGGTGCAGTGACCCATCTGCTGGCCATTTTTGTCCCCATGGTGACCCCGGCGCTGATCGTCGGTGGCGCCCTGGGCCTCTCCACCGAGATCACCGCTTATCTGGTCTCCATGGCGATGATCGCCTCCGGTATCGGCACCTGGCTGCAGGTAAATCGTTATGGCCCCATCGGTTCGGGGCTGCTCTCCATTCAGTCGGTCAACTTCTCCTTCGTCACAGTGATGATCGCCCTCGGCGGCGCCATGAAAAAAGATGGCATCCACGAGGAGCTGATCGTCTCGACCCTGCTCGGGGTCTCCTTTGTCGGTGCCTTTCTGGTGATGAGCTCCTCCTTTGTGCTGCCCTACCTCAAGCGGGTGATCACCCCGACCGTGAGCGGGGTGGTGGTACTGATGATTGGCCTGAGCCTTATCAAGGTGGGGATCATCGACTTTGGCGGCGGCTTCTCCGCCATGAGCAGCGGCACCTTTGGCAAATATGAGCACATCGGGCTGGGGCTGCTGGTGCTCTGCGTTATCGTCGCCTTTAACTGCAGCCGAAGCCCGCTGCTGCGGATGAGCGGGATTGCCATCGGTCTGATGGTGGGTTATGCGGTGGCCCTGATGCTCGGCATGGTGGATTTCTCCGCCCTTGAAAACCTGCCGCTTATTACGGTGCCGATCCCGTTCAAGTACGGTTTCTCCTTCGATTTTCACGCCTTTATGCTGGCGGGCACCATCTATCTGTTGAGCGTGCTGGAGGCGGTGGGGGACATCACCGCCACCGCCATGGTTTCCCACCGGGATATTCAGGGCCCCGAGTTTCAAAAACGGCTCTCCGGCGGCGTACTGGCGGACGGTCTGGTATCGGTGATCGCCTCGGCCCTCGGCTCTTTGCCACTCACCACCTTTGCCCAGAACAACGGCGTCATCCAGATGACCGGAGTGGCGTCACGCCATGTGGGCAAGTTTATCGCCGTCATCCTGGTGCTGCTGGGGCTTTTCCCCGTAGTAGGGCGCTTCTTCACTACTATCCCGTCACCTGTAATGGGGGGCGCCATGGTCATCATGTTCTCCATGATCGCCATCGCCGGTGGTCGCATCATCATCAGCCACGGTTTCGATCGGCGGGAGACCCTGATTGTCGCCACCTCGCTGGGTCTTGGGCTCGGCGTCTCCTATGACCCGAACGTCTTCAAGGTGCTGCCGGCGGGTATCTACATGCTGGTGGAGAACCCCATCTGCGCTGGCGGCATCACCGCCATCATCATGAATCTGGTGCTGCCGCAAAGCCGCAAACGCAAGGCGGCCGTCAGGGATGCCGAGGCGGTGGAGGTGATCCAGCTGAGTGACAAACCGGACGTGACCTTCACGGCCCGTCCTGTCAGCACCGCGAACCGCCGCGATGAAGAGGCGCTGGCCGATGCCAAACCGGTCGCCGCCGTCCAGGTCGAACGGGTTTGATGGTCACAACAGAACAATAAAAAGTAGGGGAACGAGGTATGAAATACGACAACTCCGTCAAAGCCGTGCGCGGCAGCTTCTTCGACATCACCCGGGTGGTGGATCAGCCCGAGGAAATTGAGTCCAACGCCCGTCTTATCGAGGATGGTCTGCTGATCATTCGCAACGGATGCATCGACTGGTTCGGTGAGTGGGAGGAGGGGAAGGATCGCATTCCGGCCGAGGTGCGGGTGCGGGATTACCGCGGCAAGATGATAGTGCCGGGCTTTGTCGACACCCACATTCACTATCCCCAGAGCGAGATGGTGGGGGCCTATGGCGAGCAGCTGCTGGAGTGGCTAAACCGCCACACCTTCCCGGCCGAGCGGCGCTACAACGATCTCGAATATGCCCGCGAGATGTCCACCTTCTTTATCAAGCAGCTTCTGCGCAACGGCACTACCACGGCGCTGGTGTTCGGCACCGTTCACCCCGAGTCGGTGGATGCTTTGTTCGAGGCGGCCAGTCGCATCAATATGCGAATGATCGCGGGCAAGGTGATGATGGATCGCAACGCGCCCGACTATCTGCTCGATACCGCCGAGAGCAGCTATGTGCAGAGCAAGCAGCTTATCGAGCGCTGGCATGGTAACGGTCGGCTTCTATATGCCATCACACCAAGATTTGCACCCACGTCGACATCCGAGCAGCTGACGATGGCGCGGCGACTGCGCGAAGAGTTTCCCACCACCTATCTGCACACCCATCTGTGCGAGAACAAGGACGAGATCGCCTGGGTCAAATCCCTCTTCCCGGCGCACAAGGGTTATCTCGACGTCTATCACCAGCATGGGTTGACCGGTCACAACTGCGTGTTTGCCCACTGCGTCCATCTGGAAGAGCAGGAGTGGGATTGCCTGAAAGAGACCAACTCCACTATCGCGTTTTGTCCCACCTCCAACCTTTATCTCGGCAGTGGCCTGTTCAAGCTGCACAAGGCGTGGCGCAAGCAGGTGAAAGTGGGGATGGGCACCGACATCGGCGCCGGTACCACCTTCAACATGCTGCAGACCCTCAACGAGGCCTACAAGGTGATGCAGTTGCAGGGTGAGCGCCTTTCGGCCTATCAGGCTTTCTATCTGGCCACCTTGGGCGGCGCCCATTCGCTGGGGCTGGACGAGAAGATCGGCAGCTTTGCGGTGGGCAAGGAGGCGGACTTCGTGGTGCTCGACCCGGTCGCCACCCCGCTGCAGCAACTGCGTTATGACAACTCCACCACCTTGCGGGACAAGCTCTTTGTGCTGTTGACCCTGGGGGATGACAGATCCATCTACCGCACCTATGTGGATGGCCAACTGGTGCATGAACGGGGGTAGGGGCTGGAGTGGGCTGCCGCGGCGCAGCCCCGACGAATACGGCGGCTGGCGTGCCCCACAGGGGCGCCAGTCTTGCCGCACCACAGGGGATCTCCCCGCATAGAACGTGAAATGGCCCGGTTTTTTTGACCAGCAAGGCAAACGTTTGAGTCAAGGCTGCCTGCCCTGGTCTGTCTGTCGCATCCTCTGCCTCCATCGCCTGTTTCTCATCAGACTGGCGCGAGGCAGACCCGCAGATCCTGTCGCCATTTCGTCATGGAACATTCAGGCGCGTGTGAAGGAGTTGGGTATGACCCAAGCAAACAGCAGGACAAACAGCGTGGAACAGCTGGCCAATGATGACGCCAGCCCTAGCGCAGCAAAGCAACAGCCGCTCACGGCTCTTGATCGCTACTTTATGATCAGCGAGCGGGGCAGCAATGTCAGACAGGAGGTGCTGGCGGGCCTCACCACCTTCCTAGCCATGGTCTACTCGGTGATCGTGGTGCCGAGCATGCTCGGCAAGGCGGGCTTTCCTCCCGGCGCCGTGTTTGTCGCCACCTGTCTGGTGGCCGGTTTTGGTTCGCTCTTGATGGGGCTCTGGGCCAAGCTGCCGATGGCCATCGGCTGCGCGATTTCCCTCACGGCGTTTACCGCCTTCAGTCTGGTGCTGGGGCAGCAGATCCCCATTCCGGTGGCGCTGGGGGCCGTCTTCCTGATGGGGGTGCTGTTTACCGCCATCTCGGTGACCGGGGTGCGTAGCTGGATCCTCGACAACCTGCCGATGGGGATTGCCCACGGCACCGGCATCGGGATTGGTCTCTTCCTGCTGCTTATTGCCGCCAACGGGGTGGGGCTGGTGATCAAGAACCCGCTCGAGGGGCTGCCGGTGGCGCTGGGGGCTTTTACCTCCATGCCGGTCATCATGTCCCTGATCGGCCTTGCGGTGATCTTCGGGCTGGAGAAGCTGAGAGTACCGGGGGGGATCCTGCTGGTGATTATCGCCATCTCCATCTTCGGCCTGATTTTCGATCCGGCGGTGAAGTATCAGGGACTGTTCGCCCTGCCGAGCCTCTCGGACGATCAGGGCAAGTCCCTCATCTTCAGTCTGGATATCATGGGGGCCCTCTCGCCGCTGGTGTTGCCCAGCGTGCTGGCGCTGGTGATGACGGCGGTATTCGATGCCACCGGCACCATCCGCGCCGTGGCGGGGCAGGCCAACCTGCTGGATAAGGATGGTCACATCATCAACAGCGGCAAGGCGCTCAGTGCCGACTCGGTCAGCAGCATCTTCTCCAGTCTGGTGGGGGCGGCCCCGGCTGCCGTCTATATCGAATCGGCGGCGGGCACGGCGGCGGGGGGCAAAACCGGCCTGACCGCGACTGTGGTCGGCGGCCTGTTCCTGCTGATGCTGTTCCTCTCGCCGCTCTCCTATCTGGTGCCCGCCTATGCCACTGCACCGGCGCTGATGTATGTGGGGCTCTTGATGCTGAGCAACGTCACCAAGCTCGATTTCGATGACTTTGTCGGGGCCATGTCTGGGTTGGTGTGCGCCGTCTTTATCGTACTCACCTGCAACATCGTGACCGGCATCATGCTTGGCTTCAGCTCGCTGGTGATCGGCCGCATCTGCTCGAAGGAGTGGCACAAGCTCAACGTCGGCACCGTGGTCATCGCCCTGGCACTGGTGCTCTTTTATGCTGGGGGGTGGGCTATTTAGGGATAACCCTCCCGTTTGGGGTCGCTCTGGCGGCCCCATTTTTATATCTGCGGCGCTCTGACCGTCAACGCTGGTTACCATGCCTTAGCCGCTGGTGCCATCGCGATACCATTTTGATAAATCCCCCTACCAGATTGATAGGCTTCCACCTTTGCTCTCCTCGCTCTGCCGTTTTTTTCACCGCTGATGTGCCCCGTTTGCTCAGGGGCTGCCCTTGGCTTGTCGCTGCGAGCCAACAAAAGCGGGCTAGATGGGATCCCCTTCACACTTCTCCCCATTCTCCTGACGATGGCGGGAAACAGGCGCATATCTTGCTGTTTTTAATGCCGGTTCCAGATTTTTCCATTCGAAAAAGGACTTGCATATGTCCATAGGATTACCGCTCAAGCGGGTGGATGCCGAGGCCAAGGTGACCGGCAGTGCCCGTTATACCGATGACAACATCATGCTCGGCATGCGCCACGCCAAGTACGTGCGCAGCAATATCGCCCACGGCAAGGTGCTTGCCATCGACGCCAGCGAGGCGCTGGCGCTGCACGGGGTCGAAGCCGTGTTCACCCATGAAGATGTGCCCACCACCTGTTTTCGCACTGCCGGCCACGCTTGGTCCCTCGATGAGGCCAAGCGGGATGTAAAAGACCGCCGTCTGCTCACAGACCATGTGCGCCACTTCGGCGATGGGGTCGCCATCGTGGTGGCGCGCGATCCGCTGGTCGCCGAGAAGGCTGCCGCCCTGGTCAAGGTCACCTACGAGCCGCTGCCGGTGATGACGGATGCCCACAGTGCGCTGGCCGAGGATGCTTATCCCATCCATCCGAATGGCAACCTGCTGCGGCAAAGCCAGATCCGGGCGGGTGAGCCGGAACAGGCAATCGCAACAGCGGATCTGCAGTTCAAGGCGCACTATCAGACACCGGTGGTACAGCACTGCCATCTGGAGACGGTGACCTGTTACGCCTATATGGATCAGCCGGACCACATCATAGTGGTCAGCAGCACCCAGATCCCCCAGATTGTGCGCAGCCGGGTGGCCAAATCCCTCGGTCTGCCCTGGTCGAGCGTGCGGGTGATCAAGCCCTATATGGGCGGCGGCTTTGGCAACAAGCAGGATGTGCTGGAAGAGCCGATGGCGGCATTTTTGAGCTACAAGCTCGGCGGCGTGCCGGTCAAGGTTACCTTGAGCCGGGAGGAGTGCTTCTTTGCTTCCCGCACCCGCCACGGCTTTGCCATCGACGGCATCATCGGTATCAA
Source organism: Aeromonas sp. 602396 (assembly GCF_049173735.1). Taxonomy (NCBI): domain Bacteria; kingdom Pseudomonadati; phylum Pseudomonadota; class Gammaproteobacteria; order Aeromonadales; family Aeromonadaceae; genus Aeromonas; species Aeromonas sp. 602396. The sequence continues at coordinate 64,755 of NZ_JAAKSD010000006.1, forward strand.
CCGGGATGGCATCCTCAAGGGCTATCAGCTCGACGTGCTCTCCAACACCGGTGGCTATGCTTCCCACGGCCACTCCATCGCCAGCGCCGGCGCCAACAAGATCAGCTACCTCTATCCGCGCAGCGCCTTTGGCTACGACGCCAAAACCTTCTACAGCAACCTGCCCACCGCCGGTGCCATGCGCGGTTACGGTGCGCCGCAGGTGGTGTTTGCCCTTGAATGCATGCTGGATGATGCCTGCGCCGAGTTGGGTCTGGATCCGCTCGAAGTACGCATCGCCAACGTGGCGCGCGAGGGGGATGTCAATCAGGTCAACCAGAAGACCATCTACAGCGCAGGGCTCCCTGAGTGTCTGCGCCGGGGCGGCGAGCAGTTCCAGTGGGAACGGCTCAAGGCCGAATGTCTGGCGCAGGATCCGGCAAGTCGGGTACGCCGTGGCATCGGGGTTGCGTGTTTTAGCTACGGCTCCAACACCTACCCGGTGGGGGTCGAAATTGCCGGCGCCCGCATGCTGCTCAATCAGGATGGCACCGTCAATCTGCAGATCGGCGCCACAGAGATAGGGCAGGGATCGGATACCGTCTTTGCCCAGATGGCGGCCCAGACATTGGGCATTCCGTTTGAGCAGATCCGGGTCATCTCGACCCAGGATACCGACATCACCGCCTATGATCCTGGCTCGTTCGCTTCGCGCCAGAGTTATGTGGCGGCCCCCGCCATCCATCAGGCGGCGCTGCAGCTGCGGGCCCGCATTTTGTCGCTGGCGGCCCAACTCTGCCATCAGGATGTGGGATCGCTCACCCTGATCGACGGCTACGTGGTGCTGGCCGGTGCGCCGGACAAGGTGCTGATCAGCGTCGCCGAGGTGTCGGTCAACGCCTACTACCACCTCACCATCGGTGGCCAGATCACCTCCGAGGTCTCCCACAAGACCACCACCAACCCGCCCAGTTTCGGCTGTACCTTTGTCGATCTCAGCGTCGATATCGATCTCTGCAAGGTGACCATCAATCGCATCATCAACCTGCACGATGCAGGCAAGATCCTCAATCCGCAGCTGGCGGAGGGACAGGTGCATGGCGGCATGGGGATGGGGATCGGCTGGTCCCTGTTCGAGGAGATGATCATCGACGCCAAGACCGGTGTGGTGCGCAACCCCAACCTGCTCGACTACAAGTTCCCAACCATGCTGGATTTGCCGGAGCTTGAATGCGACTTCGTGCAGACCTACGAGCCCCAGTCGGTCTATGGCCACAAATCCCTGGGGGAACCGCCTATCATCTCGCCGGGCCCCGCCATCCGTAACGCCATTCGCATGGCGACCGGCGTCGCCATCAACGAGCTGCCCATCACCCCCAAGACCCTGTTCCGGGAGTTTGTCGCGGCGGGTTTGATTGGCGAGGGAGCAGGGGAGGAGCAACACCATGTTTGATATTGCCCGTTACTACAAGGCGCACAGTGTGGCCGAGGCGGTCGCCCTGCGTCAGGCTGACCCCGAGGCGCGTTTGCTGGCAGGCGGCACCGATGTGATGATCCAGCTGCATCACCTCAACGCCGCCTATCGCCATATCGTCGATATTCACGACTTGCCCGAACTCAAAGGGGTGAGCGAGTTGCCGGACGGATCGATCCGTATCGGCTCCGGCACCACCTTTACCGAGCTGATTGAAAACGAGCTGGTGCAGCGCCGCCTGCCGATGCTGGCTGAAGCGGCCGCCACCATCGCCGGCCCGCAGATCCGCAACGTCGCCACCTATGGCGGCAACATCTGCAACGGCGCCACCAGTGCAGACTCGGCGGCGCCGACTGTCGCGCTGGAAGCGGAGCTGGAAATCGCCGGCCCCGATGGTACGCGCCGCATATCCATCGCCGGTTTTCACACCGGTCCCGGCAAGGTGGCGCTACAACCGGCGGAAATTCTGGTGGCGTTCCACTTTGCGCCGGATTCTCACCCCCATGTGGGCTCCCACTACTTCAAATACGCCATGCGCGATGCCATGGATATCGCCACCATCGGCTGCGCCGCCTACTGCCAGATTGAGGATGGTCACTTCAAGCGCCTGCGGCTGGCCTATGGGGTGGCGGCCCCGACCCCGGTGCGCACGCCTCACGCAGAAGCGGCAGCCGAAGGGCAACCCCTGACTCGCGCCACACTGGCCGCGATTGCCGAGGCTGTGGTGGCCGATGTGGCGCCGCGATCCTCCTGGCGGGCGGAGAAGGAGTTTCGCCTGCACCTTATCAAAACCCTGGCGCAGCGGGTGGTCGCCTGCGCAGTCGAACGTGCCGGAGGGAAGATCCTATGATGCAACCGCAAAGCTGTCCCGCCGTGGAGATCCAGTGCGAGATCAACGGCAAGCCTTACTCCTATGCAGTGCCGCCCACCATGTCGCTGCTCCACTTTTTGCGCGGGCAGGGGCTTATCAGCGTGAAAGAGGGGTGCAGTGTCGGTGAGTGCGGCGCTTGTACCGTGCGGGTGGATGGTACTGCCATCGACAGCTGCCTCTATCTGGCGGTGTGGGCCGATGGCAAATCCATTCGTACCGTGGAGGGGGAACGCAAAGGGAACGAGCTCTCCGACGTGCAGCAGGCCTTTATCGACGAGGGGGCGGTGCAGTGCGGTTTTTGCACCCCGGGCCTCGTGATGGCGAGCGCCGCCCTGCTCGACAAGACCGAACGTCGTCCGCTGACCGATGCGGAGATCCGCCGCGGGCTGTCGGGCAACCTCTGCCGCTGTACCGGTTATCAGAACGTGGTACGGGCGGTGAAGAAGTGCTGCAAAGGGTGATAGTTCGGGTGCCGTGAGTGGTGCGTGCCGTTGTTTGAAAAAAGGAAATCAAGCCGCCCAAAAACACAGGCCCGCCTCGAAAGAGGCGGGCCTGCTGCTGAGTGGGGTCTGGAGACATCACACTTTTGGCTGGTCGATCACCAATTTGCCTTCCTTGACCGGAATGGTGGCGCCGGGGGCTTGCTTCATGCGGATCACCCCCTCCTGACCTGCGAGGCGATAGGTCACGTCATAACCAATGGTGTTGACGCTCGTATCCTGTACGGTTTTGCAGCGCTGCTCGGTGGTGGTGTAGGTATCGCCCGCCTGCATATTGCCCTGCACCTGATTGCCGGCATAACCTCCCGCGACCGCCCCGGCGGCGGTAGCCACCTTCTTGCCGCTGCCGCCGCCAAACTGGTGGCCGACCACGCCACCCAGCGCCGCGCCCACCACGGTGCCGAGGATCTTGTGCTCATCCTGTACCGGCTTACGGTGGGTCACGGTGACGTTGCGACACTCCTGGCGGGGGGTCTTGATGGTCTCGGTGATCGGCTTGCTTGCGATCACCTCAGCAAAGGTGGGCTGGGGTGTAAAGAGGGAGCCGCTGGCCGCCGCCGAGAGCGCCAGGGCCGAGGCGATGCCAATACCGATACCTGCCATCATGGATCTGTTCATTTTATGGTTCTCCTGTATACCCATACGGGCTGTTCCAATCTGGCGCCATCTTGTCATAACCGGTTGGCCGGACAAGGCGAGGGGGATGGGCTTGCGACAGGCACTGGCAAGGTCAAAAAACAGCCACCATGAAAAAGTGTCTGGCTTTGGCGACAACGGACTAAAAGTGACCAGTTTCCGACGCATGGCGGGCTTTGCTTTTGTGATAAGGGGCAATTCGAGTCGCAATTTGCAAAGCGGGCGGTGAGCAGAATGCCAGAGTGGCAAAGTGCTGACGGGGACAGGTCAAGGGAGGTCTGAACAAGGGCTCTGTTCGTTGAGATGGCCACGCAAGTGGTTGATAAATGGCTCCAGCCCCATCGGATGTTGGCCGATAAGAGATCACGGCAAGCATTTTGCTTTGATTGGGTGAAGCAGAGGGTGAGCGGGTCGGCAGACAACTGCGTAAGACCTGAAATGAAGAGATTCACCCGAGATCACCGGATCAACGAGGGGGAGATATGTCAATGTTACCCAGCTGGATCACTCCGGCCATCCAGGCCAACATCATCACGGTGCAGCAGGCCGAACGTCTGCTCTCATCCCTCTACCGACCCCTAGCCGAGCAGGGAGAGGAGCTTCCTGCCGATATCGCCGACATCAGCCTTAGACTCTACTGCTTCCGCCAGCAGGGGCGGGTACGCCACTAAGGCTGACAAAAGAACACCCCGCGCCAGGCACGGGGTGTTGTCACTCATATATCAAAGTTCCATCAGGCCAACATCACTTGCGCCACCAGCATCAGGGCGCCAAATCCCAACACAAAGCCCACCATGGGCAGCACGAACTTGACCCACTTGTTGAACTGGATGCCGAGCATCTGCAGAGTGACCAGCACCAGTCCGGTGGGTGCCAGGAACAGCATGGCGTATTGCCCCCAGTTGTAGGCCGATACCACGATATAGCGGGGGATCATCACGGTATCTGCCAGCGGCGCCATGATGGGCATGGAGAGCACTGCGAGCCCCGAGGAGGAGGGCACCACCAGCCCCAGCAGGGTGAACACCAGCATCTGCGCCACCGCGAACACGGCGCCGTGCATGCCGGAGACCAGATCGGAGGCGTAGGCCAGAATGGTGTCCGAGATCATCCCCTGATCCAGTACCAGATTGACCCCCCGCGCCAGCCCGATGATGAGGGAGACGGCCACCAGCTCCGACGCCCCCTGAGTGAAGGCCTCGACCGCCTCTTTCTCTTTGAGACCCGAGATAAAAATGATGATGATGGCGATGGTCAGGAAGGAGGCCGCCATCTGCGGAAACCACCAACCGGCCATGGAGACGCCCCACACCATCAGCGGGAAGGCGAGGATAAACAGGGTCAGAATGATCTTGCGGCGCAGGGTGAAGGGCACCCCTTCGTCCATAGAGCCCTCTTTGAGAAAACGGGCGCGAAAACTCTCTCTGTCCTCATAGGTGTAGGAGAAGGCAGGGTTGGCCTTGATCTTCTTGCAGTACCAGTAGAGATAACTGATCACCACCAGGGTGCCCACCAGACAGCCAATGGCGCGAAAGATCAGCCCCTCGGTAAAGGGAATGCCGGCGGCGTTGGAGGCGATCACAACCGAGAAGGGGTTGATGGTGGAGAAGGTGGTGCCCATGGAGGCGGCAAGGAAGATGGCCCCCACACAGACGATGGAGTCATAGCCGAGCGCAAGAAAGATGGGGACCAGGATGGGATAGAAGGCGACAGCCTCTTCTTCCAGCCCACAGGTGGTGCCCCCCAACGCCATCACAAAGCAGACCAGCGCCACAAACAGGAACTCATTGCCCCGGGTCTTGCGCGAGAGGGCGACCAGCCCGGCATTGAAGGCGCCGGTCTTGTTGATGACGCCGATCAGTCCCCCCAGTACCAGGATGAAGACAATGATGTCGGCCCCCTCTATGGTACCCTTGACCATGCTCACCGCCACGTCGGAAAGCCCCTTGGGCGCTTGGGCCAGTCGCTCATAGGTACCGGGGATAGCGATGGGCTTGCGGATGGTGCCGTTGGTAAATTGCTCCACCGCAATATTGATATTGAGTTTTGCCAGGGCATCCTGGGTTGCGGGAAGTCGGCTTATTTCCCCCTGTGGGCTATTGACCATCAGGCTTTCACTGGCCGGATTATAAGAGAGCTTGGCATAGGCGCCCGCCGGAATTATCCAGGTCAGCGCAATGGCCAGTAACATAATAAGAAACAGAATGGTAAATGCAGTAGGGAATTGTCTGCGTGGTGTGGTATTCGGCACGGCACACATAAAATGCTCCTTGATAAAGCAGGTTTGGGCTCGGCGGAATATCGGGTCGATAGGGTTTCTGCGTCATACATCCAAGGTACGCAAACTCACTGTGTATTGCGTAGTGATTGGCGAGAAATCTGGCCTGATATTGAACATCCGGTAGATTGTTTCACGTTGTAACCGTAACCCGTGCGCGGCTGGATGAACATGGCGCCATGCTCGCTTTATGGGATGGCTCACAGAATTTATTTGTCATGGATTTAACAGCTGGGATGAAATAAAAATTATTATGCAATAACTATTTCAGCTTTTGTTTAACGTGGCTTGCCTTAAATAAAAGTTATGAAAATAGTGCGCGCCGAGATGAATGGAGTGGCATATAAAGCAGCTTTGACGGAATAATATTCCATTATCGTCATATTTCGTTATTCGCCAAAAACAGCCTGTGAAAAAAATGGCACGCTTTCCCGTAATGAAATATTTTTTTTGCAACGAAAACAGGTGGCCCCTGTTGGCAGCAGGATGCCCATGTCGCTTGCTGATCTCTGATTGATCCCAAAACTGCCCGTTTTGTGCCACCTGTGAGGAAGGAATCCGATGACAGTGCAGAACATCTATGAGCGCGACCTTGCCAAAACCGCCGCTAATTTCGAGGCCCTGACCCCCATCAGCTTTCTGGGGCGGGCGGAGCGGGTCTATCCCGACTATCTGGCGCTGATCCACGGCTCGCTACGCCAGAGCTGGGGCGAGACCGCCCGCCGTTGCCGCCAGCTTGCCTCGGCCCTGCGGCTTCACGGTATCGGGGAGGGGGATACCGTCTCCATCGTTGCGCCCAATATCCCGGCGATGTTTGAAGCCCACTTTGGGGTGCCCATGAGCGGCGCCGTGCTCAACACCATCAATACCCGGCTCGATGCCGAGTCGATGACTTTTATCTTTCAGCATGCCCAGAGCAAGGTAGTGCTGGTGGACAGGGAGTTTGGCGCCGTGGTGCGCAAGGCACTGGATCTGCTGGAGCGCCAACCGCTGGTCATCGCCATCGACGATCCCCTCTACCGGGAGGGGGCGCTTGTCAGTGACCTCGACTATGAGGCCTTTATTGCCACTGGTAACGGCGATGAGCCCGGCTGGCTGCCACAAGATGAGTGGCAGGCGATCTCCCTTAACTACACCTCCGGCACCACCGGCAACCCCAAGGGGGTGGTCTATCACCATCGCGGTGCCCACCTCAACGCCATCAACAACGTACTCTCCTGGGAGCTACCCAAGCACTCCGTCTATCTCTGGACCTTGCCGATGTTTCACTGCAACGGCTGGTGCTTCCCCTGGACGCTGGCGGCCACCGCCGGAGTGAGTGTCTGCTTGCGCCATGTGCAGGCAGACGCCATTTATGAGGCGCTGCACGAGCACAAGGTGAGTCACTTTTGCGCAGCGCCCATCGTGCTCAATATGCTCAACAATGCCGAACCAGCGCTCAAGCAGGGGCTGGATCTCCCCATCAAAGTGATGACCGCTGGCGCTGCGCCTCCCGCCACCGTGATCGCCGGCATGGAGGCGATGGGGATCGCCGTGACCCACGTCTATGGCCTCACCGAAACCTATGGTCCCTGCGTGCTGTGCGAGCCGCAAAGACGCTGGCAGGGGCAGGATGCCACCACGCTGTCGCGTTTGAAGGCGCGCCAGGGGGTAGCCTCACCCCTGCAGGGGGAAATGCGGGTCATCAATCCGGTCAGTGGCGAGCCGGTGGCCAAAGATGGCAAAACCATGGGGGAGATAGTGCTGCGGGGCAATGTGGTGATGAAAGGCTATCTCAAGAACCCGGCGGCCAGCGCCGAGGCGATGGCGGACGGCTGGTTTCGCAGTGGGGATCTGGCGGTGTGGCACCCGGATGGTTATGTGGAGATCAAGGACAGATCCAAGGACATCATCATCTCGGGCGGGGAGAACATCTCCAGTCTGGAGGTGGAAGATGTGCTCTATCGCCATCCGGATGTGGACGAAGCGGCGGTGATCGCCATGCCCGATGAGAAGTGGGGGGAGGTGCCCTGCGCCTTCGTGAAACTGAAAGAGGGGCGAGAGACTACCCAGGCGGAGCTGATCGCCTTTTGCCGTGAGCAGATGGCCCACTTCAAGGCGCCTAAGCGGATCATCTTTACCCCGCTGCCGAAGACCTCCACCGGCAAGGTGCAAAAGTTTGTGCTGCGCAAACAGCTGGGGTAGCAGCCTGTACGTAAGGAGCCTGCACAGCCATTCATAGGAGGGAGATACAAGGGGTCTGGAGGGCTGCGGGCCCTCCCGTTGTGTGGCTAGGGGGTCTTGCAGGCGACGCAGTTGCGGCCGCTCTGTTTGGCCTGATAGAGCATCTGATCGGCGCGCGCGTAGAGGCTCTCCATCTGCTCCCCCTTGCTATTTTCCACCAGCCCGGCGCTGATGGTGATAACCAGCTCATCCCCATCGGCAAGGGGTAACGGGCTTTGCATCACCTGCTTGCGCAGCCGTTCGGCCAGTGATGCGGCGGCCGAGAGGGTGGTGTTGGGCAGCAAGATGGCAAACTCGTCACCGCCGATGCGGGCCAGCACATCTTCGCTGCGCAGCACCGATTGCATCACCCTGCCCAGATGGATCAGCGCCTGATCGCCCATCGGGTGACCGTAGCGATCGTTGATGCATTTGAACTGATCCACATCCAGCACTATCAGCACCGAGGTGAGCTGGTGGCGCATGTTCATACTCAGGTTCTTTTCGCACACCTCGAAGAAGAAACGGCGGTTATAAAGTCCGGAGAGGCTGTCACGAACCGATTGATATTGCAGTTGTTCCTTGAGCTGGTGCAGCTCGGTGATATCGGAGGAGATACCGATCAGGGTGGGGGTACCATCAGCCAGCTTGAAGGGGACTTTGACAGACCAGTAGTAATGTTGCTTGCCTTCGGTATCGGTCAGTGACTCTTCACCGGCTTGCAGCTCACCCGTTTCGAACACCCGGTTGTCCAGCTGCCACAGCTGGTTGGCTCCGTGTGGGGAGAACAGCTCATTATCGCTGCGGTTGATGATCTGTTCGGCGGGTAAACCGAGCAGGGCACACACCTTCTGATTGACGTAGAGAAAGCGGTGCTGGCTGTCCTTCATATAGATATGGGCATCCACGTTGGCCAGGATGATCTCCAGCAACTGATGCTGCTCGGCCATACGGGCCTCAATCAGCTTGTGTTCCGTGATATCGGTGGAGATGCCGCACAGACCGATCAGCGTGCCATCCCGGTCGTACATCGGCTTTTTCACGCTCCAGTAGACCCGTTTCTCTCCCGTGGGTTTGAGGTAGTTGATCTCCTCCCGGGCGATGGCGACCTGCTGCTCCAGCACCTGACGATCATTTCGTCTCAGATCTTCCGAGAAGTCGAGGTCAAAAAAGGCGCGATCATCCTTGCCTTGCAGTTCGGCCAGGGTACAACCAAAGAGATCCAGCACAGCCTGATTGGCATAGATATAACGGCCATCCAGATCCTTGGTAAAGAGGTAAGCCCCCATCTCGTTAAAGATGGATCTGAGGTGATCCAGCTCGTGCTGCAATCGGGTGGAGAAGGGTTCATCCTTCATGAAGTTGGCCATCCTTGGGTCGCTGTGATTGGTTGGCTGAACACGAGGCCAACGTGCATCAACTGCTTTAAATTAAGCACTCTTCACGGCATATTTCTCATTTATTTCCGCAGGTTCTGCGTTATGTCACATGGTTGTAACCTCTGAGCAAATCAAAGGAAATCAGTTGAGTCCATGGTTGTTGAGATAGCTTGCCACCATGTATCGACCCTCTATCATCGGCTCTCGGCAGAGAAGTTGAACAACAGCTAAATAAACCTCCCCAAGTGGCAAAAAGGGTAACGAACAGGTCTTTAGTCAAACTATTTCCTCGGTGTCCCTGATATCATCTCCAGCAACGCAATATGGAGAGATACGAGATGGTAGTGGCACCGTTTAATTGGAATGACGCAGTTCAGTGGGACGGGCCGGGGGCCATTGCGGGTAGCGAAGAGAGTTTGAGCGCAGATCGGCTGGATCGCGCCCGCTATGCCGAATTTCTGACCAACTACCTCGCCGCCGAAGGCAAGCAGCGCAACTATGTGCTCAACCTCAATGCCGAGTGGGGGGCGGGTAAAACCTGGTTTATCAAGCGCTGGTATATGGAGCTGAAAGCGCACTATCCCACTGTCTATATCGACGCCTGGCAGCAGGACTTTTCCGATGATCCCTTATTGACGGTGATTTCGTCGATTATCGATCAATTGAAAGATGCAACAGGAAATAAGGTTTCCATACCTGATGGCATCAAGCCCAAGCTATTGGGTTTGCTCAAGCTGGGCGGAAAATTGGTGCTCAAGTCTGCTATTAAAAAAGCTGGACTTGAAGATGGTGATTTTTCTGTGGAAGGCGAAGACGCAGATAAGCTGGTTGATACACTTTGCAGCAATCACAAAGAGCGTTATGAATCTATCCAGTATCTTAAACAAGAAATTCGGCAATGGGTTGAAGCTGCGGTTTCAGCAAACTTAGACCAATTGGATGGCCAAGGTCGATTGGATTATCCCGCCTTTATTCTGATTGATGAGCTGGATCGCTGTCGCCCCTCCTATGCGGTAGAAATGCTGGAGACCATCAAACATATTTTTGATATTCCCGGCGTGGTGTTTGTACTTGCAACCGATACCGAGCAGTTACAGCATGCTATCAAGGTAATTTATGGCGATGGTTTTGATGCAGAAAGTTATCTTGGCCGATTTTTTCATAGACGATTTACGTTAGGCAGTATCTCTCGGCGAGAGTTTATTAAGCAGGCAGTTGTAGATAAAAAATTGCATTTTGAGCATGTCACTGTATGGCCTGAGATCACTAATAGCCAAGTGTTGGTAAATGTATTAACTGCTGTTTGTGATCATTTTTCATTGAGCTTAAGAAAAACAGAGCAAGTGTTGGATCGAACGATCGCGTCCATCGTAAATTACCAAGGTTGCACATTAAATCTGATTTTTCTTGTTTACCTATTCTCTCTATGCGAGAAAAATAATGAAGATTATCGCGCTGTAGCGGATGGCAAAATGCCTAAGACAGATAACCATCCTACTTTGAAAGGTTTTAATAGTCTGACAAGTGAGTATGAAGAACAACATTTTCAATGTTTTATAAAAGCAGGGAGTACTATAGGAAGTTATATTAAGTATGTCGATGGTGAACGATATGCAAATCCATTTAAAGATAGTGAATATATGGTTTCCTTGAGAAACATTTTAGTCATGTCTTATGAGGGGCTATTGAAGCCGACTTTAGATGATGAATATTCATCTCGTTTTATCTCGTTAACAATAGATTGTGTTAGGCGTATGCGGAATTTGACTGTAGAAGAAAATACTATTTTGGCAGAAAAGGAACTGTCACTATTGGAGCGACGCTTAACAACGTATAAAAATTTAGTTGAGCTAGCCGTGCATCTTGACTAAATAAAGCCGGGATAACCCGGCTTTACTATCAACTTATTTATTATGCCGCTCGTAAAGTCGCTGAACGACATCCTGTAATCCCAGCCCTTCGTTTTGCAGCAGCACAGTCAGGTGGTAGAGCAGATCGGCGGATTCGTTGATGAGCTCCTCCCGATCCTTGGCCATGGCGGCCAGTGCCACTTCCACTCCTTCTTCGCCTACCTTCTGGGCGATGCGCTTGGTGCCTTTGCCGTAGAGGCTGGCGGTGTAGCTGGTGGCCGGATCGGCCCCTTTGCGGGCGGCCAGCACCTGTTCCAGCTCTGCCAGAAAACCGAGCGGTGGCAGTGGATGACCATGGAAGCAGGAGGTAGTGCCCTTGTGGCAGGTGGGGCCGACGGGGTTGGCGGCGATCAGCAGGGAGTCCTGATCGCAGTCGGTGCTGATGGCCACAAGTTGGAGCACATTGCCCGAGCTTTCACCCTTGGTCCAGAGCCGCTGTTTGCTGCGGCTAAAGAAGGTGACCTGACCTGTGGTCTGGGTTTTTTCCAACGCTTCGCGGGTCATAAAGCCCTGCATCAGCACCTCGCCGCTGGCGGCGTGCTGGACGATGGCGGGGATCATGCCGTCACACTTTTCCCAGTCGAGCTGCTCCACGAGCGGGATCTGGTTTGCAATCTCTTGATTATTCACGGATGGCGACTCCTTCGGTTTTCAGCCAGCGTTTCAATTCGGGAATGGGGATAAGGCCCTTGTGGAACACAGAGGCGGCCAGCGCCCCGTCCACATCGGCGAGGGTGAAGGCATCGCGAAAGTGTGCCATGGCACCGGCGCCGCCGGAGGCAATCAGCGGCACCTTGCAGACGCTGCGCACCAGTTGGAGCTGGTCGAGATCATAACCCTGACGCATGCCGTCCTGATTCATCACGTTCAGCACGATTTCGCCTGCGCCGCGTTTTTGCACCTCCTGCACCCAGTCGAGGGTGTGCCAGGCGGTGGTGCGGGTGCGACTCTCGTCGCCGGTAAACTGTTTGACCTGATAGTGGCCCGTGTCGGCGTCGAAGTAGGAGTCAATGCCCACCACCACGCACTGCACGCCAAAGCGCTCGGCCAGTCGGCTGATAAGGGTCGGATCGGCCAGCGCAGGAGAGTTGATGGAGACCTTGTCGGCGCCAAATTCGAGGATCTGGCGGGCATCCTCCACGCTTTTGATGCCACCGGCGACGCAGAAGGGGATATCGATCACCTCCGCTACCCGGCTCACCCAGCTCTTGTCCACTACCCGGGCATCGCTGGAGGCGGTGATGTCATAAAACACCAGCTCGTCAGCACCCTCTTCGGCGTAGCGGCGTGCCAGTTCGACAATGCCGCCCATCACCTCGTGGTTGCGAAATTGCACCCCCTTGACCACCACGCCATCTTTCACATCGAGGCAGGGGATAATGCGTCTTGCCAGCATCAGTTGCCTCCTGTGGTATCGGCTGCGGGGGCTTGCCAGCAGGCGATGGCGTCACCTACCGAGAATTTGCCCTCCAGCAGGGCGCGGCCAAGGATTATCCCCTTGACGCCGGAGCCCTTGAGCGCCTCGATGTCTTCTATGCCGCCAATGCCACCGGAAGCCTGAAAAGCGACGCTCGGGTAGCGGGCGCAGAGATCCCGATAAAGATCGACGTTGGTGCCAGCCAGGGTGCCGTCACGGCTGATGTCGGTGCAGAGCACATGCTTGAGCCCGGCGGGAAGGAAACGCTCGATCAGCGCCTCGATGGTCACACCGCTGTTCTCCTGCCAGCCCGCCACAGCGATATGGCGATTGCCCTGCTCATCGATATTGACGTCCAGCGCCAGCACGATCTGCTCGGGACCATATTTTTCCATCCAGCTTGCCACCAGATCCGGGGATTTGACGGCGGTGGAGCCAATCACCACCCGGCTGGCACCGGCGGCCAGCAGATCCGCCACATCCTGTTCGGTGCGCACGCCTCCGCCGACTTGCACCGGCGCCTCGGTGGCCGACAGCAGTTGAGTCAGCAGGGGCAGCTGGCGCGCCTTGGCATCTTTGGCACCGTCCAGATCCACCAGATGGAGCTGCACCGCCCCCTGGGAGACATATTCGTCGAAGCGGGCCTGCGGGCTGCTGCTGTATTCGGTCTTCTGCTCGTAGTCCCCCTGATAGAGGCGAACCACCTGACCGTTGATAAGGTCAATTGCGGGAATGATCATTCATAGCTCCAGAAAATTTTGCAGCAAACGGGCACCGGCTGCGCCTGAGCGCTCCGGGTGGAATTGGGCGCCAAAGAAGTTGTCACGGGCGACAATCGCGGTAAAAGGCTTGCCGTAGTCGCAGGTCGCCAGCGTCGCTTCGGTCACTTCCAGCGCATAGGAGTGAACGAAGTAGAAGTAGCTGCCGCTCGGGATCCCCTTGAGCAGAGGATGGGTCTCGTCATGCTCAATCTGGTTCCAGCCCATATGGGGCAGGCGCATGCTTGACTGGTGTAAGGTGCCCACCTCCATCAGCCGGATCTTGCCCGGCACTATGCCAAGGCAGTCGATAAGCCGCTCTGACGAGTCATTCGTACCCATGCTCTCTTCGGAGGCCTCCGCCAGCATCTGCATGCCGAGGCAAAAGCCCAGCAGCGGCTGCTTGGCGGCGCGAATAAGGGGTACCAGCCCCCGCTCATTGAGGTTCTTCATGGCGGCCACCGCGGTGCCGACACCGGGCAGGATCAGCTTGTCCGCCTGCTCGATATCGGCCGCCACGCTTGAGACCAGCGGCTGCATGCCGAGGCGCTCGAACGCCATTCTGACCGAGGCCAGGTTAGCGCAGCCGGTATCGATAATGACCAGCTTCTGCTTGCTTACATCCATCACAGCACTCCCTTGCTGGAGGGAAGCTCGCTCCCTTCCACCCGAATGGCCTGACGCAGGGCACGGCCAAAGCCTTTGAACAGCGCCTCCACCTGATGGTGGGTGTTGCCGCTGCCCACCTTCATCTGCAATGTGATGGCCATGGCATCCGACAGCGAGCGGAAGAAGTGGGGCACCATCTCGGTGGCCATCTCGCCCACATTGTCGCGGCCAAAGCCGCTCGGGCAGTCAAACACGAAGTAGGGGCGGCCGCTGAGATCCAGCGCGGTGCTCACCTCCTGCTCGGTCAGCGGGCGCGCATCGATCACCGCTTGCACCTCGTCCATCGCCAGCACAAAGCCGAAACGGCCGATGCCGCGCTTGTTGCCAAGGGCCTGACGCAGCGCCTGGCCGAGGGCCAGCCCCACATCCTCTACCGTGTGGTGATCGTCAATATGCAGATCACCGCTGACGTTCAGCTTGAGCTGGAAACCGGCGTGGGTGGCGATCTGATCCAGCATGTGATCAAAGAAGCCGATACCGGTGGCGATCTGGTTGCCGCCGCTCTTGTTTGTGGCGGAAGGGTCCAAATCCAGCGTCACCTGAATACGGGTCTCCTTGGTGTAACGCTCAACCTCGGCCACACGCCCCTTGGACAACAGCTGATCACGGATGGCGGGCCAGTTGTGATCCTGCGGGTGGTAGCGAATACTGCCAATGCCCATGTTCTCGGCAAGCTGCAGATCGGTCTGCCGATCGCCAATCACGAAGGAGTTGGCAAAGTCGATGCGACCGGACGCGAGATACTCCTTCACCAGCCCGAGGTGGGGCTTGCGGCAGCTGCAGCCGTCGGTGGGGAAGTGCGGGCAGATCAGCACCTGTTCCCACTTCACCCCTTGCGATTCAAACAGGTGCATCATCAGGTCGTGGGGAGGCTGGAAGTTCTCCAGCGGCAGGCTGGCGGTGCCCAGCCCGTCCTGATTGGTCACCATCACCAGCACGTAGCCGGCGGTCTGCAACTCGCGCAGCACCGGAATGACCATGGGTTCGAAGCGCAGCTTGGCGAGGCTATCCACCTGCTTGTCGGTCACCGGCTCTTCAATCAGGGTGCCGTCGCGGTCGATAAACAAAAACGGGGTCTTCATCGCTACATCCTTGTCTTACAAAGTGGGAGAGGGCAGATCACGCAGTACCGCCAGCACGGCATCCATCTCGCCCTGATAGCCGATGGTGACGCGAATGCTGTTATCAAGGCCGGGTTTGGTCGAGAAATCCCGCAGTATGATGCCGGCGGCCTTCATGGCGGCAAAGACGGCGGCGCCATCCACAAAGCGCACCAGCACGAAGTTGCCCTTGTCTTCGAATACTTCCTTCACGCAGGCAAGCGTTGCCAGCTCTACCTTGAAGGCGGCTTTTTGCTTGTTGAGCTCTATTACTCGCTCGCACATCAACTCCAGCCCCATGGGGGAGAGGGCCTGCGCCGCGATCTGGGCGATGGGCTCGGGGATGGGGTAGGGGGCGATCACCTTGGCCAGCATGGCGATCACCTCGGGACTTGCCAGCGTAAAGCCGCAGCGGATCCCCGCCAGGGCAAAAGCCTTGGAGAGGGTGCGGGTCACCACCAGATTGGGGAAGCGGGCCAGCAGGTCCACCACGGAAGCCTCGGGGCAGAACTCGATATAGGCTTCGTCCACCACCACGATGGCGCGATCCCGGGCTTTCTCCAGCAAAGCGATGAGACCGTCGCGACCCACCAGATCCCCGGTGGGGTTGTTGGGGGAGCAGAGGAACACCAGTTTCACGTCACTGAGGCGATCGGCGATGGCGGGCCAGTCAGGCTGGCGGCTGGCGGTCAGCGGCTGCTCGACGATACCGACGCCGCAGGTCTCGGCGCTGATGGCGTACATGCCGTAAGTCGGCGGGCAGATGAGGATCTGATCTTCACCCACTTCGCAGAAGGTGCGAATAAGCAGCTCGATGGCCTCGTCGGCGCCGCGGCTCACCAGCACCTGATCGGGATTAACCCCGGCATAGGCGGCATAGCCGTTCACCACCTCGGTCGGTTGGCACTCGGGGTAGCGGTTGAGGCGACTCCCCTCGATGGTGAAGGGATAGGCCTGCGGCGCCTCGTTGGCGTTGAGCCAGACGTGGCCCTTGCCACCGATACGGCGGGCGGATTGATAAGGGGTGAGGGCCCGCACCACGCGGCGCGCCAGATTGGCAATGCTCATGACAAATCCTTCTGCTGTGCTGTTGGTTGGGGCGCGGCGGCCAGGGCGTTCAATCTAAGGGTGACGGCATTTTTGTGGCCATCAAGCCCCTCGGCCTGAGCAATGCGCTCGACGATGGGGCCAAGGCCGCGAATACCTTCGGCGCTCAGCTCCTGCACCGTGTAGCGGCGCTGATAATCGGCAAGGCCAAGGCTGGAGCAGGTGCGGGCATAGCCATAGGTAGGCAAGGTGTGGTTGGTGCCGCTGGCGTAATCGCCGACCGACTCGGGGGTCCATGCTCCCAGAAAGATGGAACCGGCGTTCTCGAGTTTATCCAGCAGATCACGAGGCGCTTGGGTTTGCACGATCAGGTGTTCCGGCGCATAGGCGTTGGAGATGGCACACGCCTCGGCCAGATCGTCACAGAGGATCACCAGACTGCTGCCGAGCGCCTGGGCGGCGATATCGCGGCGGCTCAACTTGGCCAGCTGGCTCTTGATTTCCCCTGCGATGGCATCGGCCAGCAGGGGCGAGGTGGTCACCAGCACAACTTGGCTGTCGGGGCCGTGCTCGGCCTGGGAGAGCAGATCCGCCGCCACGAAGGCGGGGTTGGCGCTCTCGTCGGCAATCACCAGCACCTCGGAGGGGCCGGCGGGCATGTCGATGGCGGCGCCGCGCCAGTCGCGGGATACCTGCCCCTTGGCTTCGGTCACATAGGCGTTGCCCGGGCCGAAGATCTTGTCCACCTTGGGGATCGTCTGCGTGCCATAAGCCATGGCGGCGATGGCCTGGGCGCCGCCAATGGCGAACACCTTCTCGACCCCGCAGGCGCGGGCGGCAAACAGGATCTCGTCGCTGGCCGGAGACGGGGTGCAGAGCACCACTTCACGGCAACCGGCGATAGCCGCCGGAATAGCCAGCATCATCACGGTGGAGGGGAGCGGCGCGCTGCCCCCCGGCACATAGAGGCCGACCCGACTGATGGGCTGGGTGCGCAGCTCGCATACTACCCCGGGTTGGGTTTCTACCCGTACTACTGGCTGCAATTGGGCGGCGTGGAAGGTGCGAATATTAGCAATCGCCGCTTCGATGGCATTTTTGATGTCGTCATCCAGCCGCGCGCAGGCAGCTTCAATCTCATCTTCGCTAACGCGCAGCTGCTCACGGGGGGCGCGCTCGAAGCGCTGGCTCAGCTCGCGCAAGGCCTCGTCGCCACGGCTGCGCACCGCGGCGATGATATCTCGCACCACGGCGCCGATATCCGCCTCGTCACTCAAGGCCGGTCGGGTCAGCACGTCGGTCTGCTGGGCGGGGGAGAGGGTCTTCCAGATCAGGGTCTGCATGTTATCCCTTCCTTATTCCATCATTTTTTCGATGGGCAGCACCAGAATGGAGCTGGCACCCAGAGCCTTGAGCTGCTCCATGGTCTCCCAGAACAGGGTCTCGCTGGAGACAACGTGCAGGGCCACCTGATTGGTGTCACCGGCCAGCTGCATGATGGTGGGGCGCTCGGCACCCGGCAGCAGATCGGTGATGGCATCGAGCTTGTCTTTGGGGGCGTGCAGCATGATGTATTTGCTCTCGCGGGCCTGCTGCATCCCCTGAATGCGGGGCAGCAGTTTGTCGATGAGCTTCTGCTTGGCATCAGACAAGGGGCTGGGGGCCTGGACCAGTACCGCCTTGGAGCGGTAGATCACCTCCACCTCTTTGAGGCCATTGGCTTCCAGGGTCGCGCCGGTGGAGACCAGATCGCAGATGGCATCAGCCAAGCCCGCTCGGGGTGCCACTTCCACCGAGCCGCCCAGCATCACGCTCTTGAAGCCGAGACCCTTTTCGTCAAAGAAGCGCTTGAGCAGCCCGGGATAGGAGGTCGCGATGCGTTTGCCGGCAAGGCTAGCTGGCCCTGTATAGTTCACATCTTCCGGCACCGCCAGCGAGAGGCGGCAGCCACCAAAGTCCAGCTGCTTGAGGGTTTTGACCTCGAAAGGCAGTCCCTGTGAGGCGCGAATAAGCTGCACCTCTTCCAGCACGTTTTCGCCGATGATGCCAAGATCGACCACCCCTTCCATTACCAGCCCCGGGATGTCGTCATCACGCACCCGCAGGATATCGATGGGCATGTTCTCGACATGGGCGATAAGGCGCTGCTCGCGCAGGTTGATTTTCAGGCCACAGCTCTTGAACAGGGCTTGGGAGTCCTGGCTCAGACGACCGGACTTTTGCATGGCGATACGTAGACGTTGTGTTTCCATTGCTCGATTTCCTTCTAGTCAAAAACGAAAAAACCCTCGGAAGTGGGGGCTTCCGAGGGTTTATGAATCTTGCGGTCCTTTTGGAAGTCACCAGTAACGTGTCTTCCAGCAGTCAACCTCCTGAAAGACTATTCGGGATGATGATGGTGGTGATGAGTCTTCAGGGTGGCGAACTTCATGTAATCAATCCTTTACAAAATAAGATGTCGTAATTGACGCCTGATTTAAACTACCTGCCTTGACAGAAAATGCAACCCGAAATTGTGATTTGATCGATTAAAGTGGCGAAAACGGTTTTCTGGCCGATAACTAGACAATAACCCCTTGCAGGAGTCGCCATCATGCCCAGCCAGGACCTGTTGTTCCCCATTTTGCCCCGGGCGCCCGCCGCGCCCGGCAGCGAAGAGATCAAGCGGGAAGTGAACCAGATCAGCAAAAAGCACCAGCTGCGCAAGACCAGCACTGACAACAGTGACTCCCAGCAGCGCCAGCAGGCGTATAGCACGCCCGCCAAGCGTGATCAGCCCAAGGCGGAGGAGGTTGATCACAAGCCGGATCCCGAGCATCAGATCGATCTGTTTGTCTAGGCAGATTATCTGTCCCGCTTTTGCCGCGCTTTTGGCATAATGGCCGCTTTTGCTGCGGGACGCCCTTTTGACCATCCAGACCCTGTTCAAGCCAGATGGCCCTCTGGCCAGCCATATCGACGGTTTCAAAGCCCGCGCTCCCCAACTGGAGATGGCCGAAGCGGTCGCGCGCGCCATCAAAAGTGGTGGCCGTCTGCTGGTGGAGGCGGGGACCGGTACCGGCAAAACCTACGCCTATCTGGTGCCTGCGCTGGAATCCGGCAAACGGGTGGTGATCAGCACCGGCTCCAAGAACCTGCAGGAGCAGCTCTTCTATCGGGATCTCCCGACCATCACAGGCGCGCTCTCCTACACCCCGCCGGTGGCCCTGCTCAAGGGGCGCAGCAACTATCTCTGCATCGAGCGGATGAACCGGCTCTTGAGCGAATCCCATCTGCAAAAGCCTGAGATCCTGAACGATCTGGTGAAGGTCAAATCCTGGTCCACCGCCACCGATAACGGCGATGTGGGGGATATTCCGGGATTGCAGGAGAACGCCGAGATCCTCGCCCACGTCACCAGCACCAACGACAACTGCCTCGGTCGCGACTGCCCCTATTACGACGACTGCCATCTGGTGGTGGCCCGACGCCGCGCCATGGACGCCCAGGTGGTGGTGATCAACCACCACCTTTTCTTCGCCGATATGGCGGTGAAAGACACCGGATTTGGTGAGTTGGTGCCCGAAGCGCAAGTCTATGTGTTTGACGAGGCGCACCAGCTGCCGGAGATCGCCACCAACTACTTCGGCAAGTCGGTAGGCAGCCGAACGATTCAGGATCTGGCGCAGGATATCCAGCTGGCCTATCGGGCAGAGGCCCACGACATGGCCCAGCTCGGCAAGGCGGCGGACAGGCTTGCCATCGCCAGTCAGGATCTGCGGCTCGCCTTCGGGGTGGATGGCGGTCGTGGTAATACCCGCGACATGCTGCGCCAGCCGCTTTGGGGGCAGGCTTTGGCTCGTCTTAACGATGCCATCGGGCTTTGCTACGAGGTGCTGAAACTGGCTCTTGGCCGTGGCGAGCAGCTGGATCACGCCTTCGAGCGAATCAGTGAACTGCGCACCCGCCTGGGTGAAGTGCTGGCGGTCAACCAGACCGGTTTCTCCTACTGGTACGACTGCTCACGGCTTCATTTCACCCTCAATCTGACGCCGCTGTCGGTGGCCGAGCGATTCAGTGCCGAGGTGCAAAGACCGGAAGTGGCCTGGGTCTTCACCTCCGCCACCCTGACGGTGGATATGCGCTTTGATCACTTCAAGGCCGAGCTGGGGCTGGCAGGCAGCGCCGAGCTTATTCTCGACAGCCCGTTCGACTATGGCGAGCAGGCGCGGCTCTGTGTGCCCCGCTATCTGCCGGAACCCAACGCCTTTGGCCGTGGCGAGCAGCTGGCCAATCTGATGATCCCCCTCATCAACAAGACACCGGGGGGCTGTTTCTTCCTCTGCACCAGCCATCAGGTGATGCGTCAGGTGGCTGAGGTGCTGCGCCGGGAGATTGGCCGCACCGTCTTGTTGCAGGGGGAGGACAACAAGCAGCGGCTGCTCAAGGAGTTTGTCGAGAATGGCCGTGCCGTGCTGGTGGCGACCAGCAGTTTCTGGGAGGGGATCGACGTGCGAGGGGCGGCGTTGTCGTGTGTTATCATCGACAAGCTGCCGTTTGCCAGCCCCGATGATCCGCTGCTCAAGGCGCGGGTGGATGATTGCAAGCTCAAGGGGGGCGATCCCTTCGCCGAGCTGCAGTTGCCCAAGGCGGTGATTGCCCTCAAGCAGGGGGTGGGGCGGCTTATTCGTGATCGCACTGATCACGGGGTGCTGGTGATCTGTGATCCCCGAATGGTCAACAAACCTTACGGCGCCACCTTTATCAAGAGTCTGCCCGCCATCCCCCGTACCCGGGAGTTGGGAACGTTGGGGAGCTTTTTCGATCGCACTGAACGCGGTGAATAATAAGTGTGCCGCCAGATAACAGATTTAAACAACGGGTGAGCATATCTCGCTTGCCGGTTATGTAATTGACTGATTTTATAGAGATTGGAAAGCATGAACGAGTTGAAGATCCTGGCCGTTGATACCGCTACCGAAGCCTGCTCCGCCGCCTTGCTGGTGGGTGACAAGCTGTTCTCCCGCTGGGAGGAGGCGCCACGGGATCACACCCGAAAAATCCTGCCCATGGTTCAGGCTGTGTTAGAGGATGCCGGGATAAGTTTGAGTGACCTCGATGCCATCGCGTTCGGCCGCGGCCCGGGCTCCTTTACCGGCGTGCGGATCGGCATCAGTGTGGCGCAAGGTCTGGCGTTTGGTGCAGGTGTGCCGCTGATTGGCATCTCGACCTTGGCCGCCATGGCGCAAGGCGCCTATCGACTGGATGGCGCCGAGCAGGTGCTGACCGCCATCGATGCGCGGATGAACGAGGTCTATTTCGGCCGCTATGAGCTGATTGATGGCCGCATGCAGCTGGTGGGGGACGAGGTGGTGAGCGAGCCCGCGGCACTGGTTGACGTCCGTGGCAAGCTGGCGGGCCCAGTGACCTGCGTCGGCACTGGTTTTGAGACCTATGGCGAGACCCTGAGTGGTCTGGCCGATGAGCTGGAGGTGAGCCAGGTGCGTTTCCCGGCGGCAGAAGATATGTTGCCGCTGGCCCGCGCCGCCTGGCTGGCGGGGGAGGCGGTGCCGGTGGAGCAGGCGACGCCGGTCTATTTGCGTGACAAGGTGACCTGGAAAAAACTGCCGGGTCGCGAATAAGGGCAGGAGCGCTGATTTCATGTCGCTCTTGCCGCTCATCAGCTGTAACACGAGCGGATGGCCCCTACGGGCCACGCCGGCAACGGGAGAGTGACATGATGTGTAAGTCCAGAAGCGACATGATGAAACGCACTATGGTGGTCGGGGCGCTGGCCCTGCTGCTCGGGGCCTGCAGCTCGGTCCCCAAGGAGCTGGCCTATGAGCCAGAGAACCAGCTGGTGGCCTATCAACCCGCCCTTGGCGGAATGGAGGGCAAACCGGCCCGCTGGAGCGGCGTTATCTCTGCGGTGCACAACAAGGCGGATCAGAGCGTTATTGAAGTGGTCTATCTGCCGCTCAAGTCCAACGGTGTGCCGGAGCAGACCGAGCAGAGCCCGGGCCGTTTTCTGGCCATCATGAAGGGTTTTGTCGATCCGACCCTCTACGCCAAGGGGCGCAGCCTGACTGTGCTTGGCACCATAGGCAAACCGGTTGATAGCCAGATTGGCGAGCACAAGTACCGCTTCTCTGTGCTCAATGTGACGGGCAGCAAGCTGTGGCCGCCAGTCAAGGAGGTGGAGGTACGTTATATGGACCCCTACTTCTACGACCCCTTCTATGATCCCTTCTGGCCGAGACGGCCGCTGCGTCGCTAAGGCTTGCCATGATCAACAGCATCAAAAGCACTCTGCACGAACGTCTGCTGACCTTGGCAGATGGGCGGCGGGTAGCCCTGCTGGATAACCAGTCTGCGGAGCATGATCAGCAGGGCAAACCTCTGCTGATCGCCCTGCATGGCTGGCTCGACAATAGCGCCAGCTTCTTGCCGCTGGCGCCGCATCTGGGAGATTTTCACCTCATCTGTGTCGATCTGCCGGGGCACGGTCACTCCGATCACAAGACCACCCCTTATGTCTTTGTCGACTGGCTGGACGATCTCTACCAGATCGTGCAGGCGGCGGGCTGGTCACGCTTCACTCTGCTCGGTCACTCCCTCGGGGCGTTGATCGCCTCGGCCTATGCCGGGGTGTTTCCCGAACAGGTGGAGCGGTTGATCATGCTGGAGGGGCTGGGCCCGCTCAGTCAGCCCGATGAGGAGGTACCTGCCCAGCTGCGACGTGCGATTTTAAACCGCAGTCGCACCCGGGAGCGCAGTGCCAACGGCTTTGCTTCCATCGATGAGGCTGTCGCCGCCCGTTGCAAAGTGGCGGATATCACGCCGCAGGCGGCGCGCCTTATCTGTGAACGGCAGCTTGAAGAGCGGGCAGGGCGCTGGTACTGGCGCAGCGACCCCCGCTTGCGGGATCTTTCACCCCTGAGAATGAGCGAAGGACAGGCTCGTGCATTGATGGTGGCTATCCGTTGTCCTGTGCTGTTGATTCAGGGGGAGCAGGGCTTTGCTGCGCTTGAAGCCCAATGGCAGGCCCGTCAGGATGCCTTCCAGCAGATCGAGCGGGTCATATTGGGTGGAAACCACCATTTTCATATGGAAAATTCGGTTGATACGGCCGTTTGTATCGTAAAGTTTTGTCAAGTTCGGTAGAATCGCCAGCTTTCAATAATTCCAGGTTTGTTTTCTCCCTCACATTTTTCTGTTGTTAATTTGCTGTTAATTGATGTTGCGCTGTGTAAATATGTGCGGCATTAGAGCATCAGCTTAAAACAACCGATTAAAATGGATGTGAACCGGGACGGAGGCAACACAGTGAGCGCACAGGTGCTAGTTATGCAGGAGAAGTTTGTGGAAAAAGTCTGGCTGAAACGTTATCCGGAAGGGGTCCCCGCCGAGATCAATCCAGACCAATACAGCTCCCTGGTCGAGATGTTCGAGTCCTCGGTAACCCAGTTTGCCGATCAGCCTGCCTTCGTCAACATGGGCCAAACCATCACCTACCGCCGGCTGGAAGAGCAGTCCCGCGCCTTTGCTGCCTACCTGCAAAACGAGCTGAAGCTGGAGAAAGGGGATCGGGTTGCGGTGATGATGCCCAACCTGCTGCAATATCCCATCGCCGTGTTCGGCATCCTGCGCGCCGGCATGATAGTGGTCAACGTCAACCCGCTCTATACCCCGCGCGAGCTGGAGCACCAGCTCAAAGATTCCGGTGCCAAAGCCATCGTCATCGTCTCCAACTTCGCCCATACCCTGGAAAAAGTGGTCTACGACACCCCGATCAAGCACGTTATCCTGACCCGGATGGGGGACAACCTGGGGCTGGCCAAGGGCACCCTGGTCAACTTCGTGGTCAAGTACGTCAAGAAGCTGGTGCCGAAATACAATCTGCCCCACGCTACCACCATGCGTCAGGCCCTCTCCAAGGGGCGTTTCCTGCAGTACATCAAGCCGGAGATCACCAACGACGATCTCGCCTTCCTGCAGTACACCGGTGGCACCACCGGCCTCTCCAAAGGGGCCATGCTGACTCATCGTAACATGATTGCCAACGTCGAGCAGTGCCTCGGTGTCTACGGCCCCATGCTGGAACGTGGCAAGGAGTTTGTGGTTACCGCATTGCCCCTCTATCACGTCTTCGCCCTGACCGTGAACTGCCTGCTCTTTATGCGTATCGGCGGTTACAACCTGCTGATCAGCAACCCGCGCGACATCCCGGGCTTTGTCAAAGAGATCAAGAAGTACCCCTTCACCTGCATTACTGGGGTTAACACCCTGTTCAATGCGTTGGTCAACAACGAAGAGTTTCAGGGCATCGCCTTTGACAAGCTCAAGCTGACCATCGGCGGTGGCATGGCGGTGCAGCGCGCGGTTGCGGAGAAGTGGAAGACGCTGACCGATACCCCGTTGCTGGAAGGCTATGGCTTGACCGAGTGCTCACCGCTGGTGAGCGTCTGCCCCTACGATCTGACCGACTACAACGGCTCCATTGGTCTGCCGGTCTGCTCTACCGAGATCCGGCTGGTGGATGACAACGGTCAGGTGATCCACGCCCTCGGCACCCCGGGCGAAATGCAGGTGCGCGGCCCGCAGGTGATGGTGGGCTACTGGCAGCGCCCGGAGGCGACCGCCGAAGTGATGCAGGATGGCTGGCTCTGTACCGGTGATATCGCCGTCTGCGACGAGCAGGGCTTCTTCAAGATCGTTGACCGCAAGAAGGACATGATCCTGGTCTCCGGTTTCAATGTCTACCCGAACGAGATCGAAGATGTCGTTGCCCTGCACCCGAAAGTGCTGGAAGTGGCCGCTGTCGGCGTGCCGCACAAGGTCTCCGGCGAGCTGGTGAAGATCTTTGTGGTCAAGAAAGATGCAAAATTGCAGGAGGACGAGATTATTGCCCACTGCCGTAAACATCTGACTGCCTATAAGGTGCCGAAACTGGTAGAATTTCGTGACGAACTTCCCAAGACCAATGTGGGCAAGATCCTGCGCCGCGTACTGCGCGACGAGGAGATTGCCAAGCAATAACCGGACTGTGGCTGCAGAAGCCTCTGCAAACCAGCACCGTCGTTATGCAAAACCGTGGGTCATCCCACGGTTTTTTCTTTTTGGCCCTGATCAACCGCGCAGGCACAGATGCACTATCAACTTATCACTCAGCAAGACGAACTTGAGCAGTATCTCGCTTCTCTGGCCGACGTTCCCCTGGCTATCGATACTGAATTCGTTCGCACCCGTACCTACTATCCCCAGCTTGGCCTGTTCCAGATCTATGACGGCGAGCATCTGGCGCTGCTGGATCCGCTTACCCTGGATCTCTCCGCCCTCTGGCAACGACTGGGCAGGGAAGGGCAGATCGCCATCCTGCACGCCTCTGGCGAAGATCTGGAGCTTATCCAGCATCAGGCTGGCCACCTGCCCAACCAGATGCACGACACCCAGCTTGCTACCGCCTTTCTCGGTTACGGCGTTTCGGTCGGCTTTGGTGCGCTGGTGAATGAATTCCTCGGGGTCGAGCTGGAAAAAGATCAGGCGCGCACCGACTGGCTGGCACGCCCGCTTACACCGCGTCAGCTCGAATACGCGGCGGCGGATGTCTTCTACCTGATGCCGCTCTACGAGAAGGTGATGGCCAAACTGCGGGAAAGCGGCAAGTTTGCCTGGTTCGAGCAGGAGTGCCAGAACCACTCCGCCCGCAAGACCCAGGGTAGCGATCCCCGTCAGGCATATCTTGACATCGTCAACGCCTGGCAACTGGGTCGCCGCGAGCTCGCCATTCTGCGCGAGCTGGCCGCCTGGCGCCAGCAAGAGGCGGTGCGCCGGGATCTGGCCCTCAATTTTGTGGTGAAAGAGCTGCACCTGTTCAAGGTGGCGGAGCGTCGTCCTGCCTCCCTGCGGGATCTCAACGAGCTCGGCCTCTCGCCCATCGAGATCAAGATCCACGGCAAGCGGATGCTCGATATTGTCGCCAAGGCGCAGCAGAGCGATCCTGACAGCTGGCCCGAGCCCATTCGCCGGCTCGTGGACTTTCCCCAGTACAAGGCCGAGCTCAAGCGCATCAAGGCCATGGTGGAAGAGAAGGCCAAGGCGAGCAATATTCCGCCCGAGCTGATTGCCAGCAAGAAGATCATTCACCAGTACTTCACCTGGAGCTGGCGGATGAACGACGAAGAGCGGGCTCGCAGCGACAAGCCGATGCTGCTGCAAGGGTGGCGTCATGAGCTGGTAGGTCACCTGCTGGCACAATAAGCCACCAGACGGTTGCACCTATAAATCAATCCTCACCCTCGGGTGGGGATTTTTATTGGGCGAAAGAGACAAATGGGCATGCCGAAATGGGAAACGCTGGTGGGACGTGGCTGGCCGGATGGCAGGAGTCGAGAGTGAAAAAGAGAGCAGAGAAGAAAAGGCAGCGGCTAACACCGCTGCCATTTTTGATCACCAGATAGGCTGGGTCAGGTAGGGGTTGCTCGCCTTCTCGCGGCCGAAGGTTGAGCTGGGGCCATGGCCCGG
Organism: Aeromonas sp. 602396; assembly: GCF_049173735.1. Lineage (NCBI taxonomy): Bacteria > Pseudomonadati > Pseudomonadota > Gammaproteobacteria > Aeromonadales > Aeromonadaceae > Aeromonas > Aeromonas sp. 602396. The sequence continues at coordinate 91,478 of NZ_JAAKSD010000006.1, forward strand.
GATAAAGACGATCTCATCGCCAAGGGGCAGCAGGGTCTCGGTGATCGACTTAATCAGCGTCCCGTGATCGCCACGGGGGAAGTCGGTGCGGCCGATGCTGCCGGCAAACAGCACATCGCCAACCCAGGCGAGCTGCTCGGCTTGGGAGAGCAGCACGATATGGCCCGGGGTGTGGCCGGGGCAGAAGTAAACGTTCAGCTCGCACTGGCCAAGCTGCACCTTGTCACCCTGCTCAAGCCAGCGATCCGGTGTGAACGCGGGGGTATGGGCGAAGCCGAACATCTGGCTCTGCTGGGGCAGCATGTCGAGCCAGAAGGCGTCCTCCTTGTGGGGGCCGGTGATGGCGACGCCGGTTTTTTCCCGCAGCTCGGCGGCGGCACCCACATGATCCAGATGACCGTGAGTGAGCAGGATGTGGGTCAGGGTCAGGCCACGCTTGGCGATGGCCGCCAGCAGTTTGTCCGCTTCGCCGCCCGGATCGATCAGGGCCGCCTGATGGGTCTCGTCACACCAGATGAGGGAGCAGTTCTGGGCGAACTGGGTGACCGGGATCACCTCGAATTTCAACATAGAGTTCCTCTCTTGGGATGGGTCAGCCGCGCAGCGCGCTGGCATGCTGCTCGGCGAAATAGTCGAGACAGGCCTGCTTGTCACCGCGAAACACGATGCGCTCCTGCTTGTTGCCAAGCTGATAGAGATACATGGGGTCGTAGTAGCGGGTCAGCAGCAACGTGATCCAGGCCAGATGCAGCGCGGTATCACCGCTCTTTTCCTGCTCGGTGAGAGCGGTCTGCATCAGGGCATCCAGCTCGCGGTGGGCCTGATCGCCAAGACGGCGCTTGAGACGGGCCAGCGCATCGGTGAGGTAGGCGGCAAACAGCGGCCAGCCGGCTTCCTGGCCATACATGGCTTGATAGCGCAGCCAGAGATCGTGCACGTAATCTTCACGGATCTGCTCGGCCCGATCGATCTGCGGAACATCCACCACCACCAGCGGTGCCTGACTCATGGCTTCATGGAGGGAGAGAGGCAGGCAGCAACGGCCAATCAGGCGGCTCTCATCCTCGACCACGAAGGTCTGCTCGCCGCGATGGCGGCGTTTAAGCAGCTCGATGGCGAGGTTGTTTTCAAAGTTGATGTTGCTGGGCTGGCCGCCGGGCAGTTGACCGAAGGAGGAGCCCCTGTGATGGGCGTGTCCTTCCAGATCGAGCGCCTGAGCTACGTGGTCCAACATATGGGTCTTGCCGGAGCCGGTCATGCCGGTCAGCACAGTCCAGCGACACTCGGCAGAGGCCTTGTCCTGGGTGTCGATCAGGAAACGGCGCAGCTCCTTGTAGCCTCCGGCGACGCGGGGGCGAGTCACCCCCGCATCAGCCAGCCACTGTTGTACGGTTTGCGAGCGCAGGCCGCCGCGAAAGCAGTAGAGCACGGCATCGGGCTGCTGGCGCAACTGCGCCAGCCAGCCTTCGAGTCGTTCGGCACGTACTGCTCCCCCCACCAGCTTGTGTCCAAGCTCAATGGCGGCGGCCTGACCCTGCTTCTTGAAGCAGGTCCCCACCTGGGCGCGCTCATCGTCTGTCATCAAGGGCAGATTGGTCGAGCAGGGGAAGGCCCCCTCCTTGAACTCGATGGGGGCGCGCACATCAATCAACGGCACATCGTCCAAAAAGAGTTCGGCGTAGTCCGTGGCCAGTGGCAATTCACTCATTGGACAATCTCGATAAAGCGGGAGCCCTCAAGGGGCTTGATCTGGCCGATGGGCGAGAGCGCAAGGCCAGCTTCGTGCGCGATGGCGAGCAGCTCGGCTTCGCTCTCTTTACCCACTGCGACCAGCAGGCCGCCACTGGTTTGCGGATCGCACATGATGTTACGGGTGCGATCGTCCATGGCATCGAGCTTGTGGCCGTAGGAGTCGTGGTTGCGCAGGGTCCCGCCCGGTACGCAGCCCTCGGCGAGGTAGTAATCCACCTCATCCAGCAGCGGCAGTGCCTTGAAGTCGAGGCGGGCGCTGACATTGGATCCTTCGCACATCTCCAGCAGATGGCCCGCCAGACCAAAACCGGTCACGTCGGTCATGGCGTGGACACCCGGCAGCTCGGCAAAACGCTGACCGATCTTGTTGAGGGTGCACATGGCGTTGGGGGCCAGTTGCTCGTGTTCCGGCTTCAGCTTGCCCTTCTTCTGGGCGGTGGTGAGGATACCGATACCAAGAGGCTTGGTCAGATAGAGGGTGTCACCCACCTTGGCAGTGTCGTTCTGCTTGATGGCGTCCAGGGGCACGATACCGGTGACCGCGAGGCCGAAGATGGGCTCGGGGGCATCGATGCTGTGGCCACCGGCTAGCGAAATGCCCGCTTCGTGGCATACCTGACGGCCGCCGTCGATCACCTGCTGGGCCACTTCCGGCGCCAGGGTATTGATGGGCCAGCCGAGGATGGCGATGGCAACGATAGGCTTGCCGCCCATGGCGTAGATATCGCTGATGGCGTTGGTGGCGGCGATGCGGCCAAAGGTGAAGGGGTCATCGACGATGGGCATGAAGAAGTCGGTGGTGGAGACAATGCCCTGACCGTTGCCGATATCGACCACGGCCGCGTCATCCTTGCTGCTGTTGCCAACGATCAGGGTCGGGTCGTTGAAGCCCGGGATCTGGCTCTTGAGGATGGTGTCGAGTACCTTGGGAGAGATTTTGCAGCCGCAGCCAGCGCCGTGGCTGTATTGGGTCAGACGAATGGAAGACATACTTACCCCTTTTATTTGCAAACAGAGCAGAGGCTCTGTGGAGCCGTCTTGGTCAATGGGCGGTCTTGTAGAGAGAATGACAAGAAGCCGCAAATATGGGTGGCCTCGGTGCCAACAGGGGCAGCGATGACTGGCAGTTATGAAAGACCGCCAGGCCGGACGGGGAAGAAAAGGGCGACAAGGTGCGCCAGCGCAGCCCCGCCAAGGGCCACAGGACGGAGCATTATGCCACATTTGCCTCTTGGGGTTCGAACAGGAATTCACATAAACAGCAGGGAATTGCCCGCACTTCCCTGTCATCGGTCTGGATCCGGCGCTGGCTGATTGATTGCAGTACAGATGCAGAAAAGAGAACGTCAAAGAGAGCAACAGCACGCAACTGCCGATCTACAACAGGAGAGCTTAGTGACCACCACATTTTTGGTTAACCACCCCATCACCACGGCACAGTTTGCGGCGTTGTTGGCGCAGACCTCGCTGGGGGCGAGACGGCCGCTGGACCATCCGGCCACCCTGCAGGGCATGCTGGATCACGCCAATCTGCTGATCACCGCCTGGCAGGGTGAGACCCTGGTCGGGGTGGCCCGCTCGGTGACCGATTTTCATTTTTGTTGCTACCTCTCGGATCTGGCGGTGGCCGAGTCGGTGCAGGGGCAGGGGATTGGCAAAGCCCTTATTCGCGAGACATTCTTGCAATTGCAGCCCGGCTGCAAGCTGATCCTGCTGGCCGCACCGCAGGCGGTGGCGTACTACCCCAAGCTCGGATTTAGCCAGCACCCGAGCGCCTGGGTGATGAGCAATCTGGATGAACTGGTACTGGATGAGTTGGCATAAAACCGTCAACTCATCCAGACAGGGCGAGATTAGCTTATCCGGCTTGCTCCAGCGCCGGTTGCCGTGACTTGCCCCAGCGGCGCAGGCGCCGTTGTAGTGGTCGCTCCAGCAGGTTGTAGCTCAAGGCAGAGAGGCTGATCAGCACTGCCAGCATCAGCAAGGTTGCCACTACCCCCAATAGCGGATTGGTTTGGGCATACCACCACTCGGTGAGCCCCGGCGCCAGATAGTGGATGAGCTCGCAGCCGGTGAGCAGTACCAGCGCATGGAGCAGGTAGATGGAGTAGGAGAGATCCCCCAGCCAGTTTGTGAAGCGGCTATCCAAAAGGCGCAGCAGCGGGCTCCGGCGCTCCCCCTGGGCGGCTGAAATCCAGATCAGCAGCACGTAGGAGCTGATCAGCAGCAGTGTCAGCTGCGGCGTCATGGCGAACTGCATCAGCGCGAAGGGCAGCACAAAGGCGATCAAGAGCGGCAGATCATGCTTCATCATGGGCGAGCCTTTCGCGGCCTTCACCCTCGGCAGCAGCCAGAGGCCGAGCACAAATTCACTCACCCCGCGTCCCACCGCCAGCGCCCCGCTCGTGACATCCAGGGTGCCGCGACTGTGTACGATAAAGGCCAGCACCGTCAGCGCCAGCAGGGGGACGAGATGGCTCCAGCGACTACGGGTGACCGCCAGCGGAATCAGCAGCGGGAACAGCAGGTAGCTAATCCACTCTACGCTCAGCGACCAAGCGGCGAAGTTCCAGGTCAGCCCGTGATCGGTCACCACCTGCAGCAGCAGGAAGGCGCTTGGCAGCGCCTCGGCCGGGGTGAAGGGGGAACCGAAAGGCGGCATCCCTTCCCACTCCCACATTTTGAACAAGGGGCCGGCGTAGAAGCCCACCCCGTGTTGTGCCTTGTAAAGCTCCCAGCCAACCAGCAACAGCAGGGTCACCAGATAGAGGGGGTAGACGCGGGTCAGCCGCAGCCAGAGAAAGCGGCCATAACCGATAGTGCGGGGAGTTCGGGTGAAAGCCTCCCCATAGACATGGGCCAGCACCACACCGCTTAAAATAAAGAACAGATCGACCCAGAGGTAGCCATTCTCGATGAGTTGGGTGTGGCCTGCGATCGACGCCATCCACTGGGGAAAGAGCAGCAAGCGGGCATGAAACAGCACCACCATCAGGGCAGCGATGCCCCGCAGCGGCGTTAACAGCGGCAATGATTGATTCATAACGGGATCCCTTGTGATGTTCAGCTTGGCCTGACATCTATTTTGTTGTTGTGCCGCCCATCAATCCTGATGGGGCGGTTGACCCGGCTCGGCTGCCGCAGGCGGGATCACACTACGGAAAAGAGAGTCATACGGGTGTGATTTAAATCATAAATGTGCAGCTTTTGTGCAAAAAAATTTAAACAGAGAAGCCGTGGAGAGCAGGTAGGGAAAGAGGAAGAGAGGAAACACCAATAAAGCAGAGAGGGGAATCGGGGCGAGCGTCAGGCTCAGGCCTATACGGCGCGATGCAAAACAATCAGGCCCGCAAGGGGCCTGATTGATCACAAGGGGAGGGGGGGGCCGATCAGCGGGCGCGTACCACCAACCCCTTGAGGTAGAAGCCTTCCGGATAGGCGGTACCGATAGGGTGATCAGAGGCCTGGGAGAGCAGCTCCAGGATCTGGGCATCGCGACCGGCATCGAGCGCCGCATCGGCAACGATCTTCTGGAACAGGCTCTGCTCCATCAGGCCGGAGCAGGAGTAGGTCAAGAGCACGCCACCCGGTGCCAGCAGCTGGAACGCCAGCATGTTGATGTCCTTGTAGCCACGGCAGGCGCCAAGCAGCTGGGCCTTGCTCTCGGCAAACTTGGGCGGATCCAGCACGATGACATCGAACTTCTCGCCCTTCTCGCGGTATTCCCGCAGCAGCTTGAATACGTCGTGACGGATAAACTGGGTGTTGCTGGTATCCAGCCCGTTCAGCTCGGCGTTCTGGCGGGCGATATCCAGCGCATTCTGGGAGAGATCGACGTTGACCACTTCCTTGGCGCCGCCCTTGAGGGCATAAACGCCAAACCCGCCGGTGTAGCAGAAGCAGTTGAGCACCCGCTTGCCTTCGGTGTACTTGGCGGCAGCCTGACGGTTGTCCCGCTGATCCAGATAGAAACCGGTTTTGTGGCCGTTACGAATATCCACCAGGATCTTGACGCCACCGTTCTCTTCGATGACCACCGGCTCGTTCGGGGTCTCGCCATAGATAACGCCGGTGCGCTCTTTCAGTCCTTCCTTCTTGCGTACCGCCACGTCGGAGCGCTCATAAATGCTGCACTCTGGGTAGAGGGTACGCAGTGCTTGCGTTATCAGCTCACGCTGGAACTCGGCACCGGCAGAGAGGATCTGGCACACCAGAAAATCGGCATAACGGTCGATGGTCAGACCCGGCAGGCCGTCGGATTCGGCGGCGCAGAGGCGATAACCGGTGAGACCCTGACGCTTGATCAGCGGATCGCGAGACTCCTGCGCATATTTGAGACGACGGATAAAGAAGTCGAGATCGACGGTCTCATCCTTGTCGAAGGTCCAGACCCGGGCACGGATTTGGGAACTGCCTGACCAGGCGCCACGGGCGAGCCACTTGCCATCGTTGGCATAGATCTCGACGGTATCGCCGTCAATGGGGTTGCCCTGAACCCGCTCAATCCCCTTGGAGAAGATCCAGGGGTGGCGACGCAGCAGGGATTTTTCGCGGCCTTTGACGAGATAGATGGAAGCGCTCATGGATGTTTGCCGATGGTAGAAAGAAAAGGGGCCACATTCTATGTGGCCCGCAGGTAAAACTCAAACAACCCTGTGTAATGGATGGGGTTGCCCTGATCTGACACCTCATATGGTCAGAGCTTAATCCCCTTGAGTGCCTGGGTCAGTTCGCTGGCGGTGGCTTTCAGCCCCTGCGTGCCAGCTACCGAGGCGCTGGCGGACTCTTCCACCTGCGCCGCTTCATGGCGCACCTGATCCAGATTGTGGGTGATCTCGGCGGCGACCGAGCTCTGCTCTTCGCTGGAGGTGGCGATCTGGGTGCTCATCTCTAGCACCGCATCGCTGTGGTTGCTCAGCTTTTCGATATCGAGCCCCACTTCGCTGATGAGCTGCTGGCTGCTGGCGGCGCGCCCCACGGTTTTCTCCATGATCTCGTTCAGCGCGCCGGTACCGGTCTGCAGCTCTTCGATCATCTGCTGGATCTCCACCGTCGCCTGCTGGGTACGGCTGGCGAGAGTACGCACTTCATCTGCCACCACCGCAAAGCCGCGACCCTGCTCACCGGCACGGGCCGCTTCGATGGCGGCGTTGAGGGCCAACAAGTTGGTCTGCTGGGAGATGGCGTTGATGACGTTGACCACTTCGTTGATGCGATTGGCGTTGTGAGTCAGCCGCTCGACCGCGCCCGATGCATTGCCAATCTCGTCCGCCAGGGTGCGGATCGCTTCGATGGTGCGGGCTACCCGGTTGGCGCCATTGGCCGCCTCTTCGCTCGATTGGCGGGTCTGCTGCAGGGTGTCGTTGGCATTGCGCGCCACTTCGCGGATCGCCGCCGACATCTGCTCCATGGCAGTGGCCAGTGAATCCATGTGCTGGCGCTGGGAACGCGCCATGGTCTCGCCTTCGCGGGCATGGTCACGAAACTCGTCTGCGGCCAGGGTCAGCGCTTCGGCAGACTCTTCGACCAGCTTGACGATCTGATGCTGGCGGTCGGTAAAGCGGTCGATGCTGCCCGCCAGGGTGGAGAACTCGTCCCGCACCGGGAAGAAGTTGAGACGGAAGGTGAGATCCCCGTCCGCCACGGTTTGCAGCGCCTTGTTGGTGGAGTAGAGCGCACCGGAGACAAAGGTCATCATGTAGTGGATCACCAGTGCCATCAGGGCGGCCAGCGCGCCGATCAGGAGCAGGGTCGAGCCCTGACCCTCCCACATGGAGAGGTTGCTGGTATCGAGATCACCGGTGACGTAGCCTGCCTGACCTGCTGGCGCGGTAAAGAGGTAGTGCTCCCCTTGCTGTTGCAACCCGCTGCTGCCTTGCCGGGTCAGACGCAGATCAGCAGGCAACACCAGAGTGGGCTGCTGGCTGACCAGCTGCGCTGTGGTCTCGACCCGTTGCTGCAACTGCGCTACCCGCAGGGAGATCTCCTGCTGATGGCTGGCCGCCAGCATATACCAGCTGAGAAAGGCGATGATGAAGAGAGGTAACCAGAACGCGATATGGAATTTTTCACTGATGGTGAGGTGAATGAGATAGCGGTCAACCCACCGGAATTTAACTTCTTTCATAATGGAGCTGCATCCTGCAGAGATAGAGTGTCGGGCACATTATCGTCTCGGGAATTTTTTTCTTAAGCGGAAGGTGTGAGAAATGGGAGAGCAATCGTTTGTCATTCGGGTGTGGGGGCAGGTGCAGGGGGTGGGATTTCGCTATTTCACCCGTGAGCGGGCGCTGCAACTGGGTTTGCGGGGCCATGCCTACAACCTGGAGGATGGCTCGGTGGAGATCCTCATCAGCGGCCCCGCGCAGGGGGTGCAGATGATGCTGGGTTGGCTGGAGCATGGCCCGCGCACCGCCAGGGTGACCCGGATGGAGTATGAAGAGGCGCTGCCGCCCACTGGCCAGGGCTTTCACACCAACTGAAGGGGCGGGGACGAGATGGACGCTGACAAGGAAAGTCTGTTGCTGACTCAGGCAACAAGCTGGGTCGCCCGTTATCAGGAGGCGGCGCGAGCGGTGCGCGAAGAGGCCAGCGAACCGGCCGTGCATGGCTACCGTATCGCGGCGCGCCGCTTGCTGGCACTGCTCGCCCTGTGGCGACCACTCGCCTATCATCCCGAGCTGGAGCGGCGTCTGCTGCGCTCGGTCGGGCGGCTTTCGGCGCTGCGGGATGCTCAGGTCTACGCCGAGCGTTTTGGCAAGCCGCCTGCCAGCACGGGCAATACCCACAAATCGGCCTGTCGCGTGCCCCTGTTGTCGAGGCGACTGGCCCGCTGGCTTGCAGCGGTGGCGCAGGTGCCGGATGCGCGGGCATTGGCATCGCTCTATCAGCAGCATCTGGCCCTGCGCCTTGATGAGGCGCAGGGCGCTCTCGATGAACCTATTCCCTGCGTTGGAAAATCTGCCAGCTCCCGTCAGCAACAGTTGCGCCGCTGGCATCGGCTGCGCCTCGAGATCAAGCAGGCCCGTTATGGCGTGGAACTGTTGCTGGATCTGGGGAGTGGAGATCCCGGCTGGTTGAGCACCCTGACTCACTGGCAGGAACGACTCGGCCAGTTGCAGGATTGGCGTCAATGGCGGCAGAGGTTGCGAGCAGAGCAGGGGAACACCCGCAAGCAGACGAAACTGCGGCAGCAGTTGAAGGGGAAGATCACCACCCGTTTGCGTCAATTGGACTGCCAGCAGGCGGAGCTGGTGGCGCTCAAACTGGCGATGCAGGCAGGCCACAACATGAATGACATGCCAAGTCGGGTGATCAGGTATTCAGAACAAAATGTATCGACCGCGAATCCCGGTTGTGGATAGCCCCGAGGCCGCAATCTACGAAAGTCATCCGCGACCAGCATCTACAGAAACTATCCAAGCCAAATATGTGAGACAAAAAAAGAGAGGCCGTTTGGCCTCTCTTCTCTATCTGGCTGTGGTCGCAGTCAGCGATACGCTTACTTGACGCGCATGCCCGGCTGGGCGCCTTCCTGCGGCTCCAGGATCCAGAGATCCTTGCCGCCCGGGCCTGCAGCCAGCACCATGCCTTCGGACATGCCGAAACGCATCTTGCGCGGCGCCAGGTTGGCCACCATCACGGTCAGCTTGCCTTCCAGATCTTCCGGGTTGTAAGCGGACTTGATACCGGCAAACACCTGACGGGTTTCGCCGCCGATATCCAGTTGCAGCTTGAGCAGCTTCTCGGCTTCCGGTACCGCTTCGGCCTTCTTGATCAGCGCGACGCGCAGGTCAATCTTGGCAAAATCGTCATAGGTGATGGTTTCGCTGATGGGGTCATCAGCCAGCGGGCCGGTCACTTTCGGTGCCTGCTCTTTGGCCAGGTCTTCCTTGGAGGCCTCGATCATGGCTTCAATCTTCGCCGGCTCGATGCGTGAGAAGAGGGCCTTGAACGGTGCCACGGTGTGATCGACCAGCGGCATCTCGATGCCATCCCAGCTGAGGGTTTCGGCCAGGAAGGCTTCGGCACGCTCGGCCAGCAGCGGCATGACGGGCTTGAGGTAGGCCATCAGTACGCGGAACAGGTTGATACCGACGGAGCAAACAGCTTGCAGCTCGGCGTCAGCCCCTTCCTGCTTGGCGATGACCCAAGGAGCCTTGTCATCCACATAGCGGTTGGCCTTGTCGGCCAGCGCCATGATTTCGCGGATGGCACGGCTGAACTCGCGGCTCTCATAGGCTTCGGCAATGGCGGTACGGGCATTGGCGAATTCGGCGTAGAGCTCGGGCTCGGCGCAGGTTGCCGCCAGCTTGCCGCCAAAGCGCTTGGCGATAAAACCGGCGTTGCGGGAGGCGAGGTTAACCAGCTTGTTGACCACGTCAGCGTTGACGCGCTGCACGAAATCTTCGAGGTTCAGGTCCAGATCATCGATGCGGCTGTTGAGCTTGGCGGCGTAGTAGTAACGCAGGCACTCCGGATCCAGGTGGTTCAGGTAGGTAGATGCCTTGATAAAGGTGCCCTTGGATTTGGACATCTTGGCGCCGTTGACGGTTACATAGCCGTGCACGTTGACCTTGGTCGGCTTGCGGAAGTTGGCACCTTCCAGCATGGACGGCCAGAACAGGCAGTGGAAGTAGGCGATGTCCTTGCCGATGAAGTGGTAGAGCTCGGCGTCGGAGTCCGCTTTCCAGTAGCTGTCAAAGTCGATGTCGCCACGCTTGTTGCACAGGTTCTTGAAAGAGGCCATGTAACCGATGGGGGCATCCAGCCAGACGTAGAAATACTTGCCTGGGGCGCCGGGGATTTCGAACCCGAAGTAGGGGGCATCACGGGTGATGTCCCACTGCTGCAAGCCGCTTTCGAACCACTCCTGCATCTTGTTGGCCATCTCTTCCTGAATGGCGCCGGAGCCGCGCACCCACTCAGAGAGCCATTTTTCAAACTGCGGCAGGTCGAAGAAGAAGTGCTCGGAGTCCTTCATTACCGGAGTCGCGCCGGAGACGGCAGATTTCGGATCGATCAGCTCGGTTGGGCTGTAGGTGGCGCCGCAGCTGTCGCAGTTGTCGCCATACTGCTCCGGAGATTTGCACTTGGGGCAGGTCCCCTTGACGAAACGATCCGGCAGGAACATGGATTTTTCCGGATCGAACAGCTGGGAGATGGTGCGGCTCTTGATAAAACCACCATTTTTCAGGCGGCCATAGATCAGCTCCGCCAGCTCACGGTTCTCGTCGCTGTGGGTAGAGTGATAGTTGTCAAAGCTAATGTTGAACCCGGCGAAATCGGCCTGGTGCTCCTTGGAGACCGCGGCAATCATCTCTTCCGGGGTGATCCCCATCTGCTGTGCCTTGAGCATGATCGGGGTGCCGTGGGCATCATCGGCACAGATGAAGTGCACCTGATGGCCGCGCATTCGCTGATAACGAACCCAGATATCGGCCTGGATATGTTCCAGCATGTGGCCAAGATGGATGGAGCCATTGGCATAGGGGAGGGCGCAGGTTACCAGCATTTTACGAGGATCAGTTGCCATATTACGTTCTTGATGTGCTTGTTGGGATGATAGAGTGCCGTGCATGTTACCCGAATTGGGGGTAGCCTGCCTAGGGTTGTGGCTATGCCAACCTTGGCAGCACCTGCCGTTATGATGGCAGGCAAGCCACTGATTTGTGTGCGGTAACCGTTCACCTCAAGATAATGACAAGATAATGAGGAGTTAATGGTGATTGATTCAGTAAAACAGATCCTCGCCGAATTTAAGCCAGCAGGCTGGCACAAGGATCTGGTGGATGCCGGATTCGTTCGCGAGATCATCAATCAGGGTCAGGGGCTTACTATCCGGCTGGTCTTGCCGTTTGCCGGTCTCTCGCTGCTCGATCAGCTCAAAGAGAACTACGATGCCAGGCTGCGTAGTGCCACCGGCGCTGCCCGTATCGACTGGGCATTGGAGATTGACGTCGCCAGCATGCCGCGGGCGCAGGGCCTCAATGCCGTGCAGGGCATTCGCAACATCATCGTGGTTGCTTCCGGCAAGGGCGGGGTAGGCAAGTCCACCACCGCAGTCAATCTGGCGCTGGCGCTGCAAAAAGAGGGGGCGCGGGTCGCTATTCTCGATGCCGATATCTATGGCCCTTCCATTCCCACAATGATGGGCACCCTCAAGGAGCGCCCGGTCAGCCATGACGGCAAGCTGATGGAGCCGGTGATGGCCTGCGGCCTCAAGAGCAACAGCATCGGCTATCTGGTCTCCGAGCAGGATGCCACCATCTGGCGTGGCCCGATGGCGAGCAAGGCGCTGGCGCAGATCCTCCATGAGACCCGCTGGGGCGAGGTGGATTATCTGGTGGTAGACATGCCGCCGGGCACTGGCGATATCCAGCTCACCATGGCTCAGCAGGTGCCCACCTCGGCGGCGGTGATCGTCACCACCCCGCAAGATGTGGCGCTGGCCGATGCCCGCAAGGGGATCGCCATGTTCAACAAGGTCAATGTGCCGGTGCTTGGCATCATCGAGAACATGAGTTATCACGTCTGCAGCGCCTGTGGTCATCATGAGCCGCTGTTTGGTACCGGTGGCGGCCAGAAGATGGCAGAGCAGTATCAAGTGGCACTGCTTGGTCAATTACCGCTGCACATCGATATCCGCCAACACATGGATGATGGCTGTCCGACGGTGTTCGGCGCACCGGAAGGGAGCCTGGCTCAGGCTTATTTGAAGCTGGCGCGCAGGGTAGGGGCTGAACTCTTTTTCAGCGCAAAACCGATTGCGACCCCCCTCTATGCCATGGCGCTGGATGAATAATCGGCGGTCGGTCACTTGAAAGGGAATTGAGGGTGGGCATGACCCACCCTTTTTTATATAATGGATCGGTTTAAACCATCCCCACTGCTCTTCTCTTTTAGGTATTTGTCATGTCTGATACTCAACATTCGTGTGTGATCATCGGTATTGCGGGCGCATCTGCGTCTGGCAAAAGTCTTATAGCCCAGACCATTTATGAAGAGCTGGTGGCCGAACTGGGCGCAGGTCAGATTGGTGTGATCACCGAAGATTGCTACTACCGTGATCAGACCCACCTGACCATGGAAGAGCGGGTCAAGACCAACTATGACCACCCCAATGCCTTGGATCACGACTTGCTGGTACAGCACCTGAGCCAGCTGGTCAAAGGTGACGCGGTAGCCATTCCCCAGTACTCCTACACCGAACACACCCGGATGAGCGAAGTGACCCCGTTTGCGCCGCGCCGGGTGATCATTCTGGAAGGGATCCTGCTGCTGACCGACAGCCGTCTGCGGGATCTGATGGATGCCTCCATCTTCATGGACACCCCGCTCGACATCTGCCTGCTGCGCCGTCTGGTGCGTGATGTGCAGGAACGTGGCCGTACCATGGACTCCGTGCTCAAGCAGTATCAGAAGACGGTGCGTCCGATGTTCCTGCAGTTTATCGAGCCGTCCAAACAGTATGCCGATGTGATCGTGCCCCGTGGTGGCAAGAACCGCATCGCCATCGACATGCTCAAGGCGCGTATTCGCCACATGTTGATCGGTTAAGATGAAACAAGCCGGGTGATGCCCGGCTTTTTTAAAAGCACAATTTGTCAGGAGAGTCGCCCAATGCGTCTGTGTGATACCGATATTGAACGCCATCTGGATGAAGGCAAGATCGTCATTGAGCCACGGCCCGGGGTAGAGCGGATCAGTGGTGTCAGTGTCGATGTGCTGCTGGGTAACGAGTTTCGGGTGTTTCGCGATCATACCGCGCCCTATATCGACCTGAGCGGCCCGAGCAGCGAGATGGCCGATGCCATCGATCGGGTGATGAGTGACGAGATCCATATCCCCGATGGCGAAGCCTTCTATCTGCACCCGGGTCAGTTGGCGCTGGCGGTGACCTACGAATCCGTCACCCTGCCTGCCGATATCGTTGGCTGGCTGGATGGCCGCTCTTCACTGGCGCGCCTGGGTTTGATGGTGCACGTGACCGCGCACCGCATCGATCCGGGTTGGTCCGGTCGCATCGTGCTGGAGTTCTACAACGGCGGCAAGCTGCCGCTGGCGCTGCGCCCGAAGATGAAGATCGGCGCCTTGAACTTCGAGATGCTTTCCGGCGTCGCGGCCCGTCCCTACAACAAGCGGGAAAATGCCAAGTACAAGAGCCAGCAGGGCGCCGTCGCCAGCCGCATCAATCAGGACTGATAACTGGCAACACAGCAACGATTCAAGGGAGCACAAGGTGCTCCCTTTTTGCATCTGGAATCAAACGGATATGGGATTGATGGTGCTGGTCGGATGAGATTGGTGGGGTAGGGGTGTTTTATCACCAATTTTGCCTGTTTTTATGTCATAAAAACGTCATAAAAATGAAATCATTGGCTTAATTGTCAGCTAATTTTGCCATTTCCTGCAATCATTGATGGCTTTAATTAATCGATGGCAAGCCGTATGAGGACTGGCTCTAGGATATTTTTTTCCAAAAAGCTCTTTTTTTTTATGGCTGAAATATTTCAATGGTGGCTATGGTGTTGGCCGCCATCTGGCATAATCCGCCGCAACTCATAAACAGGCTTTTTTTTATGTTTGAAATGTTTAGTGGTTTGGGTTTGTGGTGGTCAATCGGTTTGGTATTGGCCGTTTTTTTTGTGCTTGCCTATGAATTTATCAACGGCTTTCACGATACCGCCAACGCGGTAGCAACGGTTATCTATACCAAGGCGATGCCGGCTCACCTGGCGGTTGTCGCATCGGGGATCTTCAACTTTTTTGGCGTCATGTTCGGCGGTCTGGGGGTGGCTTATGCCATTGTCCATCTGTTGCCCATCGACCTGCTGCTTGGGATGGACTCCACCCAAGGGTTGATCATGGTCTTCTCCTTGCTGTTTTCCGCCATCGTGTGGAACCTGGGCACCTGGTTCTTCGGGATCCCGGCCTCCAGTTCACATACCTTGATCGGTTCCATTCTGGGGGTAGGCGGCGCCTATGCCTGGATCACCCATAAACCGGTGACAGAAGGGATCAACGTGGGCAAAGCGATCGACATCATGCTTTCCCTCATCATCTCTCCCACCATAGGTTTCATCATCGCGGCGCTGCTGCTGCTGGCAATGAAACGCATCTGGACCAGCAACAAGATCCACAAAACACCGGAAGAGCGTCAGCTGGTGGATGGCAAGAAGCACCCGCCGTTTTGGGCGCGTCTGACCCTGGTGGCATCGGCCATGGGCGTCAGCTTCGTGCACGGCTCCAACGATGGCCAGAAGGGTATCGGTCTGGTGATGCTGGTGCTGATCTGCATGGCACCCGCCTATTTCGCGCTGGACATGAACAGCCGCTCTTATGACCTGGATCGGACCCAGGATGCCAACCAGCGCATCATGGAGATCTACCAGCGCAACCAGTCCGCCCTCTCTGGTGTCATCAACTTCTCTGCACCGGCAACGGCTCAGGAAGAGCTGATGACTCACTGCTCCGCCGATGGCGTGCTGCAGGCGATGGCCACCCTGGATGCCCGTCTGGGGGCTGTGCGTACTTATGATCAGATGAGCCTGACCGACCGTCGCGAAGTGCGTCGTCTGCTGCTCTGTATCGATGACACTGCCCGCAAGGTTGCCAAGCTGCCGCTGCCCGCCAAGGAGCTGACCGACCTGGCCAAATGGCGCAAGGATCTGACCGCGACCGCTGAATACGCACCGACCTGGGTGATCGTCTCCATCGCACTGGCGCTCGGTTGTGGCACCATGGTGGGCTGGCGTCGTATCGTCCATACCGTGGGAGAGAAGATCGGCACGACCGGCATGACCTACAGCCAGGGCATCGCGGCCCAGATCACGGCTGCGACCTCCATCGGAGTCGCCAGTCTGACTGGTATGCCGGTGTCCACCACCCACATCCTCTCTTCTGCGGTGGCGGGGACCATGATTGCCAACAAATCCGGCCTGCAGAGCCAGACTATCAAGACCATCCTGATGGCCTGGGTGCTGACCCTGCCGCTGACCATGCTGCTCTCCGGCGGCCTGTTCATCGTCAGCCATCATCTGTTTGGCTAAATGCCAATACCATATTCGATAAAGGGCCTGCGGGCCCTTTTTTGTGTTTCCTGTCCTCTCCTGAATACGGTTTACACCTTTCCCCCCAATAAATGAACAGTCCTATGGGATAAGGTGTGAAACGGACACCGCGCGATGACTCGCTGACGTTTAAACTGGCGTTGGTCGAACAGATTGAAAAAGGCGAGCTCAGCTGCCTGCAAGCACAAGCCCGATATGGCATTCAGGGCAATTCGACCATTCTGGTGTGGTTTGCGTAAACATGGTTGGCAAGATTGGAGCCTGAGGTATCTGTACCCGCCGGCAATAGCATCACCATGCCTGACCCCGACAAACAGACGCACCAACAATGTATCAAAGAGCTCGAGCAGCTGGCGCTGATAAGCCTGAAGGCCCAAGTCGTCGATGTGCTGAAGAACGACTAGGCGTTTCCATCGTAAAAAAGCGACCCGACAAGTCCTCTCGCAGCGGCAGGTCGAGAGGCTGACCATTGTCAGGGCTTGCCTGTTTCTGGGAATAAGCCGGCAGGCTTTCTACAAGCGCAATCGGGTTGCGGACGGACATCTAAGCTCAGGGGCTGCAGGTGGTGCGATTTGTGCGTCAGGTTCAGCTGCGACAACTGCAGGTCGGCACTAGCAAGCTGCATTATCTGCTTCAGGGTCAGGATGATGCCTAGTTCAAGGTCGGGCGGGACAGGCTGTTTCGGATATTGGCCGAGTACCGCTACTGGTGCAGCCCAGTCTAGGGTTTCCTCGTCGCGCAGTAATGCCGATTAATCCCTGTTTGTATTGTGTATGCACTGAGCGATGCTTTGCTGTTATATGCCAACAGACTAGAAATCGAATATCATTTTTAACGAGTCGGAAGATAGAATGAAAATCTTGAGCCGGTTTAACAAACCTTTACGACACAGACACAGTTTGCTGTCGCCAAGCTCCCGGTTCAAACAGAGGAGAGAGTCATGAGCCAGTCTGTGGCTTGGTCAATGCCATGCGGCGTATCGGTAGCGGATTTGTTTGTCCATATCCGAGGTATTACTGACCGGAGTCGGGTGTTCAAGAGGATATTTGCATTAGGTTCCTCATCCAAACTCCTTATCGATGAAGCTCGAGCAATCTATGTCATGAAGATAAAAAAAGAGCCACACAATGGTGTGGCTCTCGATTTAGTCGTTACCGGTGGATATCAGGGGCGGCCGGCCGGGCAGGTGGCCACGTTGACGGCGGCAGTGCTGCCACCGTGACGACCTGATGTGCTCACTTCGTTGCGTACCAGCGGCGGGTAGTTAACCGGCTCACGAGCAGGCAGGGCAGGGGCTTCGGCGGGGGTTGCCATCGGCGCGGATGCTTTGCGGGCACGAGCCAGCAGGCCAGCTCCGTGAGCTACCTGTTTGGTGACGGCCGGAGTCTCTTCCACCGCAACGGCAGCGACAGGAGTCAGGGCTTCGACAACAGCAGCTGGCATTTCGACTGCAACAGGTACAGCTTCCACGACAGGAGTGTTGACTGCAGGGGCTTCTTCAACAACCGGAGCGGTTTCAACCACGGTTGCGGCAGCCACGTCGACAGCCGGAGCGTCGACAACGGCAACTTCCGGCTCTGCTGCAACCACGACCTCAGCGACAGCTGCAACAACCGGGCTGGCAGCCACATCGGCTGGAGTTGCTTCGACCTGGGCAGCAGCCTGCTCGGCCGCTTCTTCAGCAACGGCTTCGACAACCACATGCTCGGTCAGTGCCGCAGAGGCTTGCAGAGCAGCAGCGACGGCTTCAGCGCTCGGGATGGTAACAACAGGCACTACCGGCTCTTCAACCTGCGCTTTGGCAATATCTGCCTGGGCTGCGGTGGTCAGAGTGGTGGTATCTTGCTGTTCTTCGTCACGCTGGCTGCGGACATCTTCGTTGATGCGCTTGCGGCGCTGACCTTCGATACGCTGGCTGCGCGGAGTGCGGCGTGAACGGCGCTGGCCTTCACTCTGCTCTTCCTGCTCGTTACCCACGGTGGCATCGATCACTTCAGCTTGCGCTGGTACTTCGTCAATCGGCAGGGCAGGGGTGTCAGCAGCGGCGACATCGACGCGGATCTGCTTGCGCAGTTGGCGACGTTCGCGGCGCTCGGCCACTTTCTGCTCTTTCTCCTGACGTGGCTGGACGGCAGTTGCATCAACGCCGTCTACCGCTTCAACAACGACTTCGGCGCGCGGCTCACGGGGAGCACGAGGTTCACGGGCTGGACGTGGCGCACGTTCCTGGCGCGGCTCGCGAGGTTCGCGCTCCTGACGGGGTTCACGTTCCATGCGCTGTTCGCTACGCACCTCACCACGGGCTTCACGCTCCTGACGAGGCTCGCGCTCTTTGCGGGGACGGCGATTGCGGTTTTCACCGGCTTCGCGGTTGCCACCTTCACGCTTCTCGCCAGCTTCCGCATTGTTGCGGTTGCCACGATTGTCGTCACGACGGGGACGCTGACCACGGCCACGACCTTCTTCGCGCTGGTGGCGTTGACCTTCATCCTTGCGTGCTTCACGAGCAGCAGGTTTCTCGGCGGGCGCTTTCACGTCGGCAGGGGCTGCATCGCTGCTGAACAGGCCGGTAATGCCTTTGATCAGCTTGCTGAAGAAACCGGCTTCGGCAGGGGCCGCAGCAACGGGAGCCGCTGGCTGTTGCGGTGCAACAGGGGCTGGTTGTGCCGGTTGGGCAAAGCCTTGCAGCAGCGGTTGCTCGCGCTCGATCACCTGAGCTTGCTTCGGTTGGTAGACCGGCTTGGCAATCTCGGTTTTCAGCTCGTAGCTGGCTGCTTCCGGGATCTCGTTCTGACGAATGCGGGTTACTTCGTAGTGCGGGGTTTCCAGATGCTGGTTCGGAATGATGTAAACACGCACATCATTGCGCTGCTCCAGACTGGCGATGGCGGCACGCTTCTCGTTAAGCAGATAGGCGGCAACATCCACCGGCACCTGGCCGTGAACCTGCTCGGTGTTGTCCTTCATGGCCTCTTCTTCGATGAGACGCAGGATGGACAAGGCGAGAGATTCGTTGTCACGGATCACGCCTTGACCCTGGCAACGGGGGCAGATATGGCTGCTGGATTCGTTGAGGGAAGGGCGCAGACGCTGGCGAGACATCTCCAGCAGACCGAAACGGGAGATCCGGCCCAGCTGGATGCGGGCACGATCCTGATGAACCGCTTCACGCAGACGGTTTTCCACTTCGCGCTGATGGCGAACCGGGGTCATGTCGATGAAGTCGATAACGATCAGTCCCCCTAAGTCGCGCAGACGCAATTGACGGGCAATTTCGTCGGCCGCTTCCAGGTTGGTTTGCAGCGCAGTCTCTTCGATATCGCCGCCCTTGGTGGCGCGGGAGGAGTTGATATCGATGGAGGTCAGTGCTTCGGTCGGATCGATAACGATGCTGCCGCCGGAGGGGAGGCGCACTTCACGCTGGAAAGCTGATTCAATCTGGCTCTCAATCTGGAAGTGGTTGAACAGGGCAACTTCACCCTTGTACAGCTTTACACGGTTGAGGAAATCGGGACGTACCAGCTCGATATGAGCCTTGGCGCGTTCGAAAATCACCGGATTGTCGATCAGGATCTCGCCCACATCGCGACGCAGATAGTCACGGATGGCACGCACGATGACGTTGCTTTCCTGGTGGATCAGCACCGGCGCGGCGCGCTCCTGAGAGGCCTTGTGGATGGAGTCCCAGTGGTTGAGCAGAACGTTCAGATCCCACTCCAGCTCTTCTGGCGACTTGCCCACACCTGCGGTACGTACTATCAGGCCCATGCCTTCCGGCACGGTCAATCCGCTCAGGGCTTCTTTCAGTTCAGTCCGCTCATCACCCTCGATACGGCGGGAGATACCACCGGCACGGGGGTTGTTGGGCATCAGTACCAGGTAGCTACCTGCCAGGCTGATAAAGGTGGTGAGGGCTGCACCCTTGGTGCCACGCTCTTCCTTGTCGATCTGGACGATAACTTCCTGACCTTCGCGAACCACTTCTTTGATGTTGGGACGACCCTGATAGGAGTAACCGGAGGGGAAGTAATTGCGGGCGATCTCCTTCAACGGCAGGAAACCGTGGCGCTCGGCGCCGTAGTCGACAAAAGCAGCTTCAAGGCTGGGTTCTACGCGGGTGATCTTACCCTTGTAAATGTTCGCTTTCTTCTGCTCGTGTCCCGGACTTTCAATATCCAAATCGTAGAGCTGTTGTCCGTCAACCAGCGCTACGCGCAACTCCTCTTCTTGAGTTGCGTTGATAAGCATTCTTTTCATTGAGTTCTCATTATTGTGTCATTTTGATTTCCTCCATCTGGGTCCTGCCAGCGCCGGCCTCGGGTCTTCAGCATACTGGGGCAACCTCCCGGTTGGGGTATGCATGAGGCGCAAACTAAGGGCGTTCTGGTCATCACTTCTCGAGAAGGAATGAATAAGGATGCCGAAATGGAGACAAATAAACGGTGATGTTTGTGTTCTCCATGCGTTGTACCTCGCACCCGGGAACCGTCATGTTCTTGTATACACGGTGTTTCGGGATTGGGTGGCATACTTTTTGGCCACTTAGTACAAGGCTTGAACACAATGACAAAACCTTGTTTATTATCCCATTTAAACCTCTTTTATAGCAAGGCGCCATTTTTCAACAAACCATGCAGCCAAGGGGCGCTGGCAGTGTTAAAATCCGCGCCATGACACAGATACAACAAGTGCAGCTGCTCACCATCGAAGCTGAGCATGACGGGCAGCGCATCGACAACTTTCTCAAGACTCAGCTAAAGGGCGTCCCCAAGAGCCTGATCTATCGCATCCTTCGCAAAGGCGAAGTGCGGGTAAACAAAAAGCGCATCAAACCGGAGTACAAACTCTGCGCAGGTGACGAGGTGAGGGTGCCCCCCGTGCGCGTTGCCGAGAAGAATGAGCTGCCTTCAGCTAACCTCGGGGTTATCCAGCGTTTGGAGAGCCAGATCCTGTTCGAAGACGATGCCATGATCGTGCTGAACAAGCCCTCCGGCATGGCAGTACACGGTGGCAGCGGCCTGAGCTTTGGCGTGATTGAAGGGCTGCGAGCCCTGCGGCCGGAAGCCCGTTTCCTCGAATTGGTTCATCGACTGGATCGCGACACCTCTGGTGTATTGCTGGTTGCCAAGAAGCGCAGCGCCCTGCGTAGCCTGCATGAGCAGTTGCGCGTCAAGACCATGCGCAAACAGTATCTGGCGCTGGTACGCGGCAAATGGCAGGCTCACGTCAAAGTGGTCAATGCACCGCTGCGCAAGAACGATCTGCAGTCTGGCGAGCGGGTGGTGCGGGTCAGCGCCGATGGCAAGCCCTCGGAGACCCGCTTTCGCATCGTGCGTCAATTCGCCGAAGCGACCCTGGTCGAGTGCAGCCCCATCACCGGTCGTACCCACCAGATCCGCGTGCACACCCTGCATGCCGGTCATCCGATCGCCTGTGACGATAAGTACGGTGAAGCGGCGTTTGACGATAAAATGCGCAGCCAAGGTCTGAAACGGCTCTTTTTGCATGCCTGGAAGCTCAGCTTCACCCATCCGGCCGATGGTCGCGAAATGCAGGTAGAAGCGCCGCTGGCACCTGAACTCGACAACTTCCTCAACGGCTTGCCACGCTGATGCAGGATATCCGGCTCGCCATTTTCGATTGGGACGGTACCCTGATGGATTCGGTGGGCCGGATTGTGGCCTGTGTGCAGGGGGCCGCCAGAGATTGTGAGCTGGTGGTTCCTGCACCAACCCAGATCCGGCAGATCATCGGATTGAGCCTCGATGTCGCCATGTCCCGTCTGTTCCCCTTATGCAGTGGCAGTGGCGCCACCAGCGGTGGGCGCCAGATTGCCGCGCTCATCGATCGCTATCGTCATCACTATCTGCACGATGCCACCCCCAGCCCGTTGTTTTCCGGGGCAGGGGAGTTGCTGCATGACTGGCAGTCACGAGGGCTGCAACTGGCCGTCGCTACCGGCAAATCGCGCCGTGGGCTGGATCGGGTATTGGATGAGACCGGACTGCGCCCGTTGTTTTTAACCAGTCGCGGGGCCGATGAGGCTCGCTCCAAGCCTGATCCGCTGATGCTTGAGCAGATCCTGGACGAGCTGGGGCTGTCACCCCGGCAGGCGGTAATGATCGGCGACTCTGTTCACGATATGGCGATGGCCGAGGCGATCGCCATGCCGCGTATTGGTGTCACCTGGGGGGTGGATAGCCGCGATGCCCTCAGTCGTCACGGGCCAGTGGCGGTGGTGGATTCTATGGCGGCTCTTCGCGGGCTGTTATAGACGCCTCTCTTTAAGAGACATCGATCTGATTGATAACAGAAGCCCGGTCTATTGACCGGGCTTTTTATATGCTCGATCTAGCTTATCTATTCGTCCGCGATCAGGGCAGGGCAATACCGTGGCGCTCCAGCAGCTCGATCAGGCCGATCAGCGGCAGACCGATCAAGGCGTTAGGATCGCGCCCTTCCAGCCCCTTGAACAGCACGATCCCCATCCCTTCGCATTTGAAACTGCCCGCACAATCGAGGGGCAGCTCAGCCTCTACATAGCGGCGAATGGCGGATTCGTCGAGATCGCGAAAGTGGACCGTAAACGGTTCAATCAATTGATGAATCTCATTGGTTGCAGCGTTAAGTACGCACAGCCCGGTGTAAAAGGTGACGCTGCGACCTTGAGCCGCCATCAGCTGGGCGATGGCATTGTCGATGGTGCCCGGTTTGCCGAGGATGCGGCCATTGCAGACACAAACCTGATCAGATCCGATGATCAGCCCGTGATCACGACTATTTGCAATGGCCTGGGCCTTTGCCCGGGCAAGTCGGGCCACCAGCTCCTGAGCGGATTCATCTGCCAGTGGTCGCTCGTCTACGTCGGGAGCCGCACATTCAAAGGGGAGGCCGAGCTTCTCCAGCAGGGCTTTACGATAGCGAGAAGTTGAGGCGAGGATCAGATTCTGTGGCATAATCAGGTACCGATGAAAGCGAGTACCGGCATTCTAGGGACTTGTGACGTTAAAATCATCGGCGGTAAGGACTTTTTCCTTTGACTATCAGTTGTTGGACCTATATTATTCGCGCCCTATGCAAAAGGTGAAGTTGCCCGTTAAGGTTGATCCAGTCCGTAGTGCCTTGAAGCTGCTCGATTACATCGGGATAGTGGAAAAGTCGCAGATGCCCAGGCTGGAGGAATCAACCGCTGGCTTGCAGAGTGATATCGATGTATCACTGCACTTTGGCAAAGATGTCCAGAAGTTGACCGTTATGAAAGGCACTGCCCATGCCAAGGTTAACCTGGTTTGCCAACGTTGCGGGGAGACATTCGAACACCTCTGTGAAGCTGAATTTATCTACACTCCGCTGTTCGAAAGAACAAACGAGGAAGAACTGCCGGAAGCTTATGAGCCCATTGAGTTGGACGAAAACGGCGAGATAGATCTTCATCAAATCCTGGAGGATGAACTCATCCTCTCGTTGCCTCAAGTCGCAATGCATTCTCTGGATGCATGCCCGAGAGGAAACATGGAGATGACCTGGGGTGAAATCGAACCTGCTGATGAGCGGCCGAATCCCTTTGCAGTTCTTGAAGAGCTTAAACGTAAGTGAATTTAGGAGTTAGCCTACAATGGCCGTACAACAGAACCGTAAAACCCGTGCCAAGCGTGGCATGCGTCGTTCCCACGATGCGCTGACCACCGCTGCCCTGACTGTTGATCAGACCAGTGGCGAAATTCATCGTCGTCACCACGTGACTGCCGATGGTTTCTACCGCGGTAAAAAGGTAATCGCTTAAGGATTGCCTTTGTCTACGCAAACTGTCGCGCTAGACATCATGGGGGGAGATATTGGCCCCTCGGAAACAGTGCCTGCCGCCGTGCAGGCACTGTCTCTTTTACCCCAGCTAAAACTGATCCTGGTCGGCGACCAGCACCAGACCTTCTCTCTGCTGCAGCAACATGGCTTGCTGAATCATCCCCGCGTTCGTTTCGTACATGCATCCCAAGTGGTTGGCATGGGCGATAAACCGATCGTGGCGCTGCGTACTCTGAAAGACTCCTCCATGCGGGTGGTACTCAATCTGGTGAAAGCCGGTGAGGCCGATGCCTGCGTCAGTGCCGGCAATACCGGTGCGTTGATGGCGATGGCCAAGTGCGTGCTCAAATCCCTACCCGGGGTAGACAGACCCGCCCTTATCAAGGCGTTGCCGACATTGAGCGGGAAACGCACCGTGATGCTGGATCTTGGCGCTAACGTCAGTTGCGATGCGGATACCTTGCTGCAGTTTGCGGTGATGGGCTCCGTCGTGGCTGAAAAGGTAGAAGGCATAGCATTACCTCGTGTTGCCTTGCTCAACATCGGCGAGGAGGAGATCAAGGGCAACGATCTGGTGCGCCACAGCGCCGAATTGTTGCGTCAGTGCCACGCGCTCAATTATGTCGGGTTCGTCGAAGGGGATCGCATCTTCAGCGGCGACAGCGACGTGATCGTCTGCGACGGTTTTGTCGGTAATGTCGCCCTCAAGACGGCAGAAGGGGTGGTGCGGATGATGGCCCACCTGGCCGGATATCCCCGCAAGAAACGCACTTTTCTTGGCCAGATCGCCGGATTTATGTTCAAACGGCGTTTTTCTTACCTGAACCCCGACCAGTATAACGGGGCAAGTCTGTTAGGATTGCGCGGCATTGTGGTAAAAAGTCATGGGCGGGCCGAACGGCGCGCTCTGTGTAATGCGATCCTGCTGGCCGCACAAGAGGCCAAACATCAACTTCCACTGCAAATAGCAGATCGCCTTGAAGCTGTCTTCTCTGACAGGGATCTATAAGAACTCTATGCATAGCAAAATTCTGGGTACTGGCAGCTACCTGCCGAGTTCAGTGCGTACCAACGCCGATCTCGAGCAGATGGTTGAGACCAGTGATGAGTGGATCGTGGAACGCACCGGTATCCGTGAGCGCCGTATTGCCGGGGCTGACGAAACCGTTGCCACCCTCTCTTACCAGGCCGCCCTGCGCGCCCTGGATGCAGCCGGCTTGACCGCTGCCGATCTCGATATGATAGTGCTGGCCACTACCAGTGCTGAAAATGCCTTCCCGGCTGCCGCCTGCGAGCTGCAGGGGCTGCTCGGCGTTCCGGGCATTCCTGCCTTTGACGTGGCTGCAGCCTGCGCAGGCTTCACCTACGCACTTTCCATTGCCGATCAGTTCGTCAAATCCGGCGCCGCCCGCCATGTGCTGGTCGTCGGGGCCGATGTACTCTCCCGCATGTGCGATCCACAAGATCGCGGCACCATCATCCTGTTTGGTGATGGGGCAGGGGCTGTGATTGTCGGTGCCAGCGAGACGCCGGGTATCCTCTCTACCCATCTTCATGCCGATGGCCGTTATGGCGAGCTGCTCAAGCTGCCGCACCCTCGTCGCGGCATGCCGGGTGCCGAGCTCGAAGCCTATATGTATATGAAGGGCAACGATGTCTTCAAGGTCGCGGTCACCCGTTTGAGCGAGATCGTAACCGAAACCTTGGCCGCTGCTGGCATCGAGCCGAGCGAGCTGGACTGGCTGGTGCCGCATCAAGCCAACTTCCGCATCATCAGCGCCACAGCCAAGAAGTTGGGTATGAGCCTCGATAAAGTGGTGCTGACCCTCGACAAGCACGGCAACACTTCTGCTGCGTCCGTCCCTGTCGCCTTCGATGAAGGGGTGCGGGATGGCCGGATCAAACCGGGTCAGCTGGTACTGCTGGAAGCCTTTGGTGGCGGTTTCGCCTGGGGCTCGGCGCTGGTTCGCCTCTGATCTTCGGCGGGATGGTGTCTCCATCATCCCGTCACCGATTTCATTTTTGTCTTATCTAAAAGGAATCAATGATGACCCAATTTGCCATTGCCTTCCCGGGACAAGGTTCCCAGTCCGTTGGCATGCTGGCCGAGCTGGCCGAACAACATGCCGTGATCAAGGAGACCTTCGCCGAGGCGAGTCAGGTGCTGGGTTATGACCTGTTTGCCCTGGTGATGGATGGTCCGGTTGAAGATCTGAACAAAACCTGGCGCACCCAGCCTGCGCTGCTGACTGCCTCTGTCGCCCTGTGGCGCCTGTGGCAACAGCAGGGTGGGGCAACGCCTGCCATGATGGCGGGTCACAGCCTGGGTGAGTACTCTGCGCTGGTTTGCAGCGGCGCACTCGATTTTGCCGATGCGGTCAAACTGGTCGAGTTGCGTGGTCTGGCTATGCAGGAAGCGGTACCGGAAGGCACCGGCGCCATGGCGGCCATCATCGGTCTGGATAACGAATCCATCGCCGCCAACTGCGAAAAAGCGGCACAAGGGCTGGTGGTCTCTCCGGTCAACTTCAACTCCCCGGGCCAGGTGGTTATCGCCGGTCACAAAGAGGCCGTTGAGCGCGCCAACGTGCTGATGAAAGAGTCGGGCGCCAAGCGTGCGCTGCCGCTGCCGGTCTCCGTGCCGTCTCACTGCGCGCTGATGAAACCTGCCGCAGAAAAACTGGCAGCTGCGCTGGACGGGATCGAGATCAAGGTTCCAACCATCGCTGTCATCAATAATGTCGACGTATCCTGTGAACAGGATCCGGCTGCCATCAAGCAAGCGCTGGTACGTCAGCTGTTCAGCCCGGTTCGTTGGACCGAGACTGTCGAGCGGATGGCCAATGAGGGCGTTACCCTCGAGATCGAGATGGGACCGGGCAAAGTGTTGACCGGGCTCGCCAAGCGTATCGACAAGCGCGTGGAAGGTATTCACGCCAACGATGCCGCCTCTTTCGAGCAGGCGCTGGCCCAGATCAAGTAAACAGGAGCAAGTGATGAGCTTTACCGATAAGGTTGTGTTGGTGACCGGTGCCAGTCGTGGCATCGGCCGTGCGATTGCCGAAACATTCGTGGCCCGTGGCGCGAAAGTGGTCGGTACGGCGACCAGCGAGAGCGGTGCCGAGGCGATCAGCGCCTATCTGGGCGAGAATGGTTGCGGCATGGCACTGAACGTGACCAGCCAGGAATCCATCGAAGCCGTCTTCGCCGCCATCAAGGCGCGCTTTGGCGACATCGACATCCTGATCAACAACGCGGGTATCACCCGTGACAACCTGTTGATGCGGATGAAGGATGACGAGTGGAACGAGATCATCGATACCAATCTGACCTCGCTTTACCGTCTGAGCAAACCGGTGTTGCGTGCCATGATGAAGAAACGTCATGGTCGCATCATCAGCATCGGCTCCGTGGTGGGAACCATGGGCAATGCCGGTCAGGTCAACTATGCTGCCGCCAAGGCAGGTCTGGTTGGTTTTACCAAATCGTTGGCGCGGGAAGTGGCATCCCGTGGTATCACAGTGAACGCGGTTGCTCCCGGTTTCATCGAAACCGACATGACCCGTGCCCTGAATGACGATCAACGTGCCGGCATCATGAGTCAGGTGCCTGCCGCCCGTTTGGGTGATCCAAAAGAAATTGCCGCAGCTGTGGTATTCTTGGCTTCTGATGAAGCAGCCTATATCACCGGCGAAACCCTGCATGTTAATGGCGGGATGTACATGGTGTAATCAATTTGTCGTAAGATCTGTTCAAATTTGCGATAGTACGCCGAAGTTTGGCACATTTCGTGGTTTGACCAGCGGCAAGCTACTTGCAAACTCACGTCAATTGAATAAACTACCCCAACCAGACGCAAATAGCGTATTTTTAAAGGAAAATTCAGGTCATGAGCAACATCGAAGAACGCGTAAAGAAAATCATCATCGAACAACTGGGTGTTAAAGAGGAAGACGTTAAGAACGCTGCCTCCTTCGTCGACGACCTGGGCGCTGACTCTTTGGATACCGTTGAACTGGTAATGGCGCTGGAAGAAGAATTCGATACCGAAATTCCTGATGAAGAAGCCGAGAAGATCACCACTGTTCAAGCGGCTATCGACTACATCACCGCTAATCAGGAATAAGTTCCTGTTCTAAGAGAAGCGGCCCAAGGGCCGCTTCTTTTGTATTTGTTCCTTTTCAAAACACCTCTCGGAGACTACCTCAGTGTCAAAACGCAGAGTCGTGGTGACCGGCTTGGGGATGCTTTCCCCGGTGGGTAACACTGCCGAATCCAGCTGGCAAGCACTGCTCAACGGGCAGAGCGGCATTTCCCTTATCGAACACTTTGATGCCAGCGAGTTTGCAACCCGCTTCGCAGGTCTGGTCAAGGATTTCGATCCCGAGCAGTACGGTATCAACCGTAAAGACGCTCGCAAGATGGATCTCTTCATTCAATACGGCATCGCGGCCGGTATGCAGGCGCTGGATGATTCCGGCCTGACCATCAATGAAGAGAATGCCGAACGTGTCGGCGTGGCGATTGGCTCCGGTATCGGCGGTCTGGGTCTGATTGAACAGAACCACGAAAGCTTGGTCAACGGCGGCCCGCGCAAGATCAGTCCCTTCTTCGTTCCGTCCACCATCATCAATATGGTGTCCGGTCATCTTTCCATCATGAAAGGTCTGCAAGGGCCGAACATCGCCGTGACTACCGCCTGTACCACAGGTACCCATGCCATCGGTATGGCTGGCCGGATGATCGCTTACGGTGATGCCGATGTGATGGTCGCCGGCGGTGCCGAGAAAGCCTCCACCGCGATGGGGATGGGTGGTTTTGCTGCTGCCAAGGCACTCTCCAACCGCAACGACGAGCCGCAAAAAGCGAGCCGTCCGTGGGATAAAGATCGCGATGGTTTCGTGCTGGGTGACGGTGCCGGTGTACTGGTACTGGAAGAGTACGAACACGCCAAGGCCCGTGGCGCCAAGATCTACGCCGAGCTGGTCGGTTTTGGCATGAGCGGTGACGCGTACCACATGACTGCGCCTCCTGCAGATGGCAACGGTGGTGCTCGCGCCATGAAAAATGCTATCAAGGATGCCGGCATTGCTCCCGAGCATATTGGTTACATCAACGCGCACGGTACCTCCACCCCGCTGGGTGATGTGGCCGAGCTGCGTGGCATGAAGTCGGTGTTTGGTGAGCACGCCAAATCCCTGATGGTGAGCTCTACCAAGTCCATGACCGGTCACCTGTTGGGCGCCGCCGGTGCCATCGAGGCGATCATCACAGTGTTGGCCCTGCGTGATCAGGTGGCTCCGCCCACCATCAACCTGGACAACCCGGATGAAGAGTGCGACTTGGATCTGGTACCCCATGTGGCCAAGCCAGGCAGCTTCGAGTACGCCCTTTCCAACTCGTTTGGTTTTGGCGGCACCAATGGCTCACTGATCTTCAAACGCGTATAATTTGCCGCAGGGCAAAGACACAGGCCCGATACTGCCGGTATCGGGCCTTTTTTATCGGAGGGATCCCTTTGCTTATCAATGGCATGAAGCTTGATACCATCTCGGCCTATGATCGGGGGCTGGCTTATGGTGACGGTCATTTCACCACCATGGCGGTCAGGGAGGGTCGCGTGTTGCAGTGGCCTGCCCATCTGGCACGGTTGCAGCAGGCGAACAACCGGTTGGGATTGGTTGAACCGGACTGGGGTCTCTTGACCCGGGAGGTTGAAGAGATGGTGGCCGAGCAGCCACAATGCGTGGCCAAGGTGATCCTGACCCGCGGCGAAGGGGGGCGGGGCTATGATGGCAGCGGATGTCAGCACACAACCCGGATTGTCACTCTGGCGCCATTTCCCACTCACTATGGCCAGTGGCAACAGGAGGGGATCGAGATAGTGGTGTGCCGCCAGCGGATCGGTGATGCGCCTATGCTGGCCGGGCTTAAAACCTTGAATCGTCTGGAGCAGGTATTGCTGAAAAGCGAACTTGTCAGCCGAAATGCAGTCGAAGGGATAGTGCTTAACAGTCGTGGTTTTCTCATTGAAGGGGTCAGTGCCAATCTGTTTTGGCGTCGGGGCAAGACGGTGTTTACGCCCGATCTCGCCCGCGGTGGTGTCGATGGCATCATGCGTCGCCAGGTGATGGCGATGTTGAAACAGATGAGTATTGAGTTGCGTGTGGTAGAGGCTCCGCTGGAGTCACTATGGCAGGCGGAAGAGGTGTGGCTCACCAATACCCTTATGGGGGTCGTGCCGGTCAATGGCATCGAGGATATTCACTATCCCCCAGCGGTATTGAGTCGCCGTTTACAGGAGCGTTTGGTCATTGAAGTTTAATCGGCTTTACACCCTGCTCGCGGGGGCGGCACTGACGGTAGCCGCTGCCGGGGGCTATGTACATTACAAATGGCAACAGGTAGAGACGCTCACCAACAAGGGGCCGACCCGGCTCTTTACGGTGGAGAAGGGCGCCCATGCGGCGCGCCTCATTGCCGAACTGGGTGAGGGGGAAACCAGCCCCTGGGCGGTGCGGCTCTGGCTGCGCAGCCATCCCGAACTGGTGGCCATCAAATCGGGCACCTATGAAATCAAGGAAGGGGCCCCTCTCAAGGAGACCCTTTCTCTGTTCGCATCGGGTAAGGAGTTTCACTTCAGCCTCACCTTCGTCGAAGGTTCCCGTTTCGAGGATTGGCAGAAGCAGCTCTACAGTGCCCCATACCTTGAGCGATTGACCGTCGAGCAATCCGAAGCCGACCTGGCGCAGGAGCTCGGCATCGAGAATGGCAAGCTGGAGGGGTGGTTCCTGCCGGAAACCTACGCCTATACCACCCATGCCAGCGATCTCTCGATCCTGCGTCGTGCCCATCAGGATATGGAGACTTTCCTGCAGCAGAGTTGGGAGAAACGTCAGGCCAACCTGCCTTACAAGACCCCCTACGAGGCGTTGATCATGGCCTCAATTATTGAAAAAGAGACCGGCCAGCCGGATGAGCGGGCGCAGATCGCCTCGGTGTTTGTCAATCGTCTGCGTCTGGGCATGAAGTTGCAAACCGATCCCACCGTCATTTACGGGGTGAAAGATCGCTACGATGGCAACATTCGCCGCAGCGATCTGACCGACAAGAATCCCTACAACACCTATGTGATCGATGGTCTGCCGCCCACGCCTATTGCCATGCCGGGCAAGGCCTCCATCGAAGCTGCGCTTAACCCCAAGTCGACCGACTATCTCTACTTTGTCGCCAAGGGGGGCGGTGCCCACTATTTCTCCAAGACCCTCGATGAACATAATCGGGCGGTTCGCGAATACATATTGAAGAAACCCTAATGTCTAAATTTATTGTGATCGAAGGATTGGAAGGGGCAGGGAAGAGCTCGGCTGTGCGTTATGTGACCGACTATCTGCAGCGTCACGGCATCGACCGGATCGAGTGCACCCGCGAGCCGGGTGGTACGCCACTGGCCGAGCGGATGCGGGCCATCGTCAAAGAGGTGCACGACGAGCGCCTCACCATCGAGGCGGAATTGCTGCTGATGTATGCCTCCCGGGTACAACTGGTGGAGACCCGGATCAAACCCGCGCTGGCCGATGGTGTCTGGGTGGTGGGAGATCGCCACGATCTCTCCTCCCAGGCCTATCAGGGTGGCGGCCGTGGTATCGATGCACAGCTTATCGGCGCCATCAAGCAGGCAGTGCTCGGCAACTTCAAGCCGGATCTCACCCTCTATCTCGATATCGATCCCGCCCTTGGCTTGCAGCGCGCGCGCCATCGCGGCGAGCTGGATCGCATCGAACTGGAGCAACTGAGCTTCTTCGAGCGTACCCGAACTCGTTATCTCGAACTGGCCGCCAAGGATGATTCCATTGTGGTGATCGATGCGTCGCAAACGCCGGATCAGGTCAAAATGGCCATCGAGTGTGCATTGGATCACTATCTGTCGAACGAGCCGCTATGTATCCCTGGCTGATCCCCGACTGGCATGCCCTGAGCCAGACAGCCCAGTCCGGTCGTCTCGGTCACGCCTGGTTGTTGCTCGGCGATCCCGGTCTTGGCAAGGAGCAACTGGCCGAGCGGTTGGCGCGTTTGCACCTTTGCCAGCACCCCGATCGCGGAGAACCCTGCGGTCATTGCCACTCCTGCCAGCTGTTTGACAAGGGTAACCACCCGGATCTCGGCACCATCGCTCGCGACAGCAAGACCATTGGGGTGGAAGCTATTCGCGAGATCTGCACCCGGCTACAGGGCTCTGCCCAGCTCGGCCGCGGCAAGGTGGTGATCATTCCTGATGCGGAGCGGATGACCGAATCGGCGGCCAACGCCCTGCTGAAAACCCTGGAAGAGCCGGCCGGCGACAGCTTGTTGTTGTTGATCGCCTCCCAGGTTTCGCGGTTGCTTCCCACCATTCTCAGTCGCTGTCACAAACATGTTTGTCAGTTGCCTGCGGAAGGGGAGACGGTACGCTGGTTGGCCGAGCAGGGTCATCAGGCCACGTTGGCTCAGGTGCGGATCTGTCAGGGGGCCCCGCTGCGGGTACTCGACTATATCGAGCAGCAACAGGACGGCACTCGCCGCGAATTGCTGGAACAGTTTGTCGCTCTGAATCAAAGCCCGATCAAGGCGACGGCACTGTGCAGCCAGCTGGGTCAGGAGACGCAGGTCAGGTTGCACTGGTTGCAGCTCTTCTTGTGCGATGCCCTGAAAACCCAGGCCGGATGTGGTCACCATCAACTGGCAATGCCGGATCTGGCAATTTTGAGCCAACGGCTGGCGGAGCAGCACTCCAGCGAAAAACTGCTGGAGGCAGAACAAGATCTGGTTGCCCTGAAAGCGGCATGCCAGCCGGGTCAGCTCTCCAATCCCACCATCCATCTGATGAACTGGCTCAGTCGCTGGTTATAAGTACCGACAAGCAGAAAGGTTTTATATGTTACTCGTTGATTCCCACTGTCATCTCGATCGCCTCAGCTATGGCAGCAAGCAGACCAGCATGGCTGATGTACTGGCCAAGGCCGCGAAACTGGACGTGGGATATTTTCTCTGTGTCAGTGTGACTCAGGTACAGTTCCCGACCATGCTCGAGGCGATCGCGCCCTATCCCCAGGTGTTTGCCTCTTGCGGGGTACACCCGCTCAATCAGGAACGCGGTGTCGATGCCGAGTTGCTGCTCAAGCAAGCTGCCGATCCACGTGTGGTGGCCATCGGTGAGACCGGTCTCGATTACTTTTACTCGCCCGAGAACAAGGAAGTTCAGCAAGCCTCTTTCCGCGAACATATCCGGGTTGCTCGCGCGCTGAACAAGCCGCTGATCATCCACACTCGTGATGCCCAGCAAGATACCTTGCAGATCATGCGTGAAGAGGGCGCGGATCAGGTCGGCGGTGTGCTGCACTGCTTCACCGAATCCCTCGAGATGGCGCAAGCGGCGATGGCGATGGGGTTCTATATCTCAATCTCCGGGATCGCCACCTTCAAAAATGCGTCCGCCCTGCAAGAGGTGGTCAAGGCTCTGCCCCTCGACAGATTGCTGGTCGAGACCGACTCGCCCTATCTTGCCCCCGTACCGCATCGGGGGAGGGAGAACGAACCCGCCTTTGTGCGAGACGTTGCGCAGTTTATTGCTGACCTGCGTCATATTCCGCTCAATGAATTGGCAGAAGCCACCAGCCGGAATTTCTTTGAACTGTTCAACCTGGCGAAAAAATAATCCCCAAGCCCCGTTATTCGGGGCTTTTTAATTTTCAAATACCAAGCTGATTACCCACCTGAATATCAACACCGAGCTGCGTTATCTCTCACTTCTTCCTTCAAATGTTACTTTTTCGTTTTTGCTAAACCGGGTCGAATGATATTCCTATGTTTCCTTTATTCAGCGTGGTCAATGGGTATTAAAATAGGATGCTCTAAGTATCGATAATATTCATTATCGATACTTGATGTGTGTGGAGGATCCTGTAAGATCCTATCAAACTTCATATGAATCATAGTGTTCCGTGGCATATCCATCCTTATCCAATCCGGCTCATCAGTCACTGCAGACTATTTTCGATGCACAGCTAAATAGTCGGGCACGCCGCTTTTTGCGCAGTGCAAAAGCGGATTCCACCCTCAATGCCTATCAGGCGGATACCCGTATTTTTGTCTTCTGGTGTCAATTACACGGGCTGGATCCGCTGCAAACGACCCATCACGACATCATGAATTTTCTCGCTGATCAAGCCGACGGCGTATTGGCCGACTGGGTATGGCTGGATAAAGAGGAGGGGAAGGGAGAACTGCGTAATGGCGAGCCTCGAAAACCAGCAACCCTGGTGAGACGGCTGGCGGGGATCCGTTATGCCTTCAAGCAGAAAGGCATTCACCCGATGCCGACCGAACATCCCGAAATAAAGGAGATGATGCGCGGTATTGTCAGGTTGGGGGATAACCGCAAGCACAAAACCGGTGCCCTGACGCTGCAGCCTTTGACCCAGGTGCTGGATGGCATCGACACCAGGGAGCTCGCGGGTTTGCGTGATCACACCCTGCTGCTCCTGATGTTCAGTGGTGCTTTGCGCCGCTCGGAAGCAGCCCGGATTGAGGTGAGCGATCTCGATTTTGTGGGGCAGGGGATCCGCCTTCGCCTCAAACCGAGCAAACATCAACTGCATGAAACCGAGATAGCCCTGATCCCGGGCAAGCACTATTGCCCCGTATCGGCACTGCAAAACTGGCTACACAAAAGTCGGATCAGCGAGGGGCCGCTGTTTCGGCGCATGAACCGCTGGGGTCAACTGATGGCCGAGCCACTCGGCCCCCAGGGCATCAATTTGATGATCAAACGCCGAACCGGCCAAACCATCGACGATCTTTACGTCAGTGGCCATAGCCTGCGGCGCGGATTTATCACCTCGGCGGTGACTGCCGGCAAGCCAATGAACAAGATCATCGAGGTAACGCGCCACAAGGATATGCGAACCCTGCAGGAGTACTTCGATGACGCCCATAAATTCTCCGATCATGCCCTTGATGGCTTGCTTTGACACAACTGCGTCACTTAGTTTTTTATGTTAAATGATATCTTGTTGATCTGATGATATATTTGTCGCGCAGCCAACAGCCCAAAGGGGAAGGGCATCTTCCAATGGATAATGGCATGTGATGAGAGATAACAAACTCAGAAATGTAATATCGCAAGGACATATGAGCCAAGAAATGACAGTGCGTGAAGTGCAAGAGGCGGGGCCCCAAAACAATGCCGAGCGGCAGCGCCAACATGTAAAACGCAAGCAGGAGACCCATACCCGGCTGCAATGCTGGATCAGCAATCGCCACGCCGAGCGATTAGCCGCTCTGGGTCTTCATCTCGAAGACAGTCAGGCGTCACTTATCGAGCAGGCGATCGACCTGCTCTACCAACATGAGCTGGGTCGAGAACCTCTTTTTGAAAACAGAGTCGCCACACCGGTCGAAGAGACCGTCGAATAGACACAAGAGTGAAGTAACAGCGATACGTGAAGAGATAAAAAAAGCCAGGTACGAATTCCTTGTACCTGGCATAGGGGAATTGGCTCCTTGCAGAGCCGTGCGCTAACTGGTGTTCGGATTGTCTTAAGCTTAGACAAGGCTCAAGGCTTTTCAAGATCCGAAGAAAAGTTCAACCAGAGTGTGGGTATTTCAGACTCGTTCAAGTGCTGATGCACCGAACGACTCACTACGCATTGAACAGATTGTTGTCACGCACCAGCTCGCGGGGAAGGGCATTCTTGACCCGACTCCCCACCCATTTCCCCATGCCCAGGGTATACCCCTGATAGCGGACGATCACCTCGCCAGCGCCCGCATCCTGTTCTGGCCAGACGTCCCGTCCCATCATGAATTCCCGCGCATTGGCGCTATCCAGCTCGACCACGCCCTTGCTCGCTTTATCGCCATAGGCCAGTGCCCACTCATGAGTGAGGCGATAACCTTTCTTGAAGGTCTCGGCCAACTTGATGCCGATGCGATCGAAACGCAACTTGCCCTGCACCTGATCAAAGCTCTGGGGGAAGAGCCAGATCTCGTCATTGCGGCCAAACAGCTGACCCTGCGGTGCCACCCCGAAGTTGGCTTCAATCTCGCGCAATATGGGTTCAGCCTCTTTGGCAGGAAGCGGCGCAAAGGGGAATTTACCCAGCTTGCCCGGCTTGAACATGGTGTTGGGCACCGAGTGATGCTTGCGCAATCTGGCGACGAAAAAACCTTCACTGTCGAAGATCTGGGGCCAAACGTGCAGGTATCCTTCGGATGTGCAGGCCTGCTCTGCATGGGGGAACAGGTCGGCCAGCGAGTCAAAACTCAAGGCATCGCCAAACTTGTCCAGCAGGGATTGGCAGACCGCCTGATTCTCCTGCTCACTCAAGGTACAGGTGGAGTAGACCAGCACACCACCCGGTTTCAGGGCATGGAAGGCGCTCTCCAGCAACCCTTGTTGCACCGCAGCAATCTCGTCGATGCTCTCGATACTCCAGTTGCGCAATGCATCTTCATCTTTTCGCACCGTCCCTTCACCGGAGCAGGGGGCGTCTAGCAGGATGGCGTCGAAGGTCTCAGGCAACCACTGGCCAAATACTTTGGCATCAAAATGGGTCATGCCCACATTGGTCACCCCGCAGCGCTGGATATTGGCGCTAAGCACTTTCAACCGGCTGCTGGAAAACTCGTTGGCAACCAGCATCCCCTGATTGTTCATCAGGGCGGCTATCTGGGTGGTCTTGGAGCCGGGGGCCGCCGCCGCATCCAGCAACATGCCATCCGCTTTGATCTTGTCGCTGGCAAAGAGTGCCGTCACCGGCAGCATGGAGCTCGCTTCCTGAATGTAGAAGAGCCCGCTCAAATGCTCGGCGGTGTTGCCAAGGGGGACAGTTTCATCGCTGCGGGTCAGCCAGAAGCCGGTATCACACCAGGGCACAGGGTCGAGCTGCCAACCCAGTGGCTCCATCAGGGCGACGAAATCCGAGACTGCGATCTTCAAGGTGTTGACCCGAATGCTGCGGCGCAGCGGACGTCGACAACTGGCCACAAAGTCATCCATCGAGAGATGGGCCGGCATGATGGTTGCAATGTGGCGTAAAAAGTAATCGGGAAGGAAGGTGTTGTCGTGCACTGTGCCATCTCGTTGACCGAAAAAGAGGGGCGATATCCTATCACAAGGCTAAGAATATTCTGAATCTGAACCCTATCAACAGGCACTGGAATATAAAAAAGCCCGGCACTGTGCCGGGCTTGGATGAGATACAAAGGGAAGAGATCAGGGCTGGATACGCGGACTCCACTCCAGCCACTCTTTCTCGGCCTTGCCGTAGAGCGGATAGCTGTGACCAGCCTTGACGGTTGGCCCCATCTCTTTCTCCGGGGTATTGAAGGCGATGCCGCCGGCCAGCAGGCTCTGCACCGTCTCCACTTCGATGGTGCCGCCAGTCAGGCCAATATCCGCCTTGACCCCGGAGACATTCCAGAAACGGGAGTTGGTCCGCACCAAATGGGCATACTCCTGATCCACGTTGACATCGATCACCACCTCGCTACCATCCCGAGCCAGCGCCACTTTGGTGACACTGCCGACCACCATCTTGCGAAACAGCAGCGGGCTGCCGACGCTCAGGCCATTGACGGAGGGGCTCTTGAGGGTCAGGGCCAGACCCACCGGGCCGACCTGACTCAAGGGGAAGCGATCTTTGCCAGCGCCTTTACCGGGTTGTGCCTCTACAAACGCCCCCTTGATCAGGGTATCGAGGTGAGCAACCCCGCCTAATCCCAGCTTGGCTTGCACCAGAGTAAAGCGGGCGCCGGACTGCAGGAAACGCTCGGCGTAGTGGCCATCGAGCTCTGCCTTGAAGATCACCTGACCCAGTGACGGCTCCAGCTCGATCTCTTCAATTTTGCCGATATCGACACCGCGATAGCGGATCGGGCTGCCAATCCCGAGCCCCGGATTGCTCTCTGCCACAAGTGACAGCTGGCGCACCTTGGCCTTGGCTTGCTCCTTGCTATCAAAAAGTTGATGGCTGCTGCGGCCATTGGCCAGCCGATCGAACTCGATGGCGCCGCGCAGCAGGGTACCGAGGTTGCCCACCTTGACCTGCACCCCATCGACCCGCACCTTGGTGTCGATGGCCGGTTTTTTCCAGAATTGGGGTTGCTGGGCGAGGAGGGGAGCATAGACCCCATCAATCTCGAGTTCGATCTCGACCCCCTCTTTGGCGGCGAGCAGCTGTTTGACCTTGCCCGCTTCCAGCCCCAGATAAAGCACTGGCGAGCCAATGCCAATGCCATCGGCCTGATCTGCCTTGAGCAACCAGCGCCGGGGCTTGGCATCACGGGTACCGAGCAGTGCCAGCTCCTGACTCGGGTAGAGACGGTTAAGCCGCTCGCCACTGCTGGCTTGTACCAGCTTGATCCCGCCCCCCAACCAGGCACTGGCCGGACTGGTTTCTACCTTGATGCCGCTCAGATCGGCATCGATCTGCAACGGGGCGGCGCGATAGAAGCGGGCACGGTTGAGCAGGTGACCATAGTTCGGCGCCATCACCAGCTCGACGCTGGCATTGCCGCGCGCATCCAGGGTGAGCTGGCTGATACGGCCCACCTGCAATCCCTTGTACCAGACAGGTGCATCCTGATTGAGCCCCGCCAGATCGTCAGCCTGCAGCGTCACCTTGGTGCCGCTCTGGGGGGCGCGATCGGTCAGGGTCATCTTCTGTACCGGTTTGCCCGCTACATAGTCGAGGCGAATGGCCGGGCCGGAGAGCAGGCGATCTGCATGCTGCACGCCGGTCGCGGAGAGAGAGACGCTCTCCCACACCAGTTGACTCTTGTCGGTAATGCGATAAGCCTGCTCCGGGTTGATCAGCGCTGTGACCATCCGGCCTTTGTCGGTGAGGCGAATGGGGTCGATACGACCGATCTCGATCCCCTCATAGAGGATGGGCATCCCCTCCTTGACCGGAAGATCGCCAGCCGCAATGTCGATACGCGCACCGCGCGCTGCTTCCGCCAGCCCTTTGTAGAGGACGAAAGTCTGTCCCTTCTCCGGTTCCGGTGAATCTTTGGGCGAGTCAAAGGCAATGCCGCCGCTCAGAATGGAGGTGAGGCTGCCGGCCTCCACGCTGACGCCAGCCAGACTGAAGGAGCCCTTGATGCCACTGATGTTCCAGAAGCGGGTATCAGCTTTGACCAGATGTTCAAAACGCGGCTCGATCACCAAATCCAGAATGACGTTCTGGTTGTCTTGACCCAGGCGCGTATTGATGACGCTGCCAACCTCGATACCGCGGAAATAGAGCTTGGCGCCAATCCCCACAGAACCCAGCGAATCGGCAGTCAGGTGCAGCATGCGCCCCTGAGCCTGATAGCCGGGAGGAGGGCCCTCCAGTGCATCAAAGGTCTCCTCCAGCGGATTGCTTTCACGCCCCGGTTGCAGGTTGATGTAGTTGCCGGAGACCAGGGTATCGAGGCCGGAGATCTCGGTGAGCGACGCCTTGGGGCTCACCAGCCAGAAGTCGGATCCCTTGCGGATCAGCGGTCTGGCACGGCTGTCAATCTTGGCCATCACCGCAATCTTACGGCCATCTTCAGCCAGCTCCAGCTCCTGCACCACACCGATGGCCACCCCCTGATAACGAACCTGGGTTTTACCCGGCAAGATGCCGTTGCCCTGGGCGAAGTTGATCTGGATAAGCTGGCCACGGCTCAATACCTGCTGATAGAGAAAGCCACCCGCCAGCAGCAGGGCTATCAGGGGTAACAGCCAGACCGGCGATAACCAGCGGCGCTTTTCGATGACGGGTTCAGCCCCGATCATAGTGACTCCTTATTGGCTGGATTAAACAGCACATCAGACAAAAACAGAGAAATCATCAACGGGCCGCCTTGTCCCACAGTAAACGGGTATCGAGCATGCGGGCCGACATCATGGTCAGCACTACCACACCGGC
Organism: Aeromonas sp. 602396; assembly: GCF_049173735.1. NCBI lineage: Bacteria > Pseudomonadati > Pseudomonadota > Gammaproteobacteria > Aeromonadales > Aeromonadaceae > Aeromonas > Aeromonas sp. 602396. Next base: position 131,046 of record NZ_JAAKSD010000006.1, read on the forward strand.
AAAGGCGGTGGCTCCGGGGCCTGCGCGGACACTCAGCAGTACACCACGATCGACCAGTGCCACCATCAGCGAAATCACGAACAAGTCCAGCATCGACCAGCGACCGATAAAATCGATCACCCGATACATCACCAGTTGGCGCTTGCGCCGCACCGGTTTGGCCCGCTGCAACTGCCAGCAGATCCAGCCCAGCCCCAATATTTTGCCCACAGGCACCAGTATGCTGGCGGTGAGAACTATGGTGGCAATCCCGCTCATTTTGCTGCGATAGAGCATCATGATACCGCTGAAGATGGTATCTGACTGCAGTAACCCCTTGTTATAGAAATGGGTTATGGGCAACAGATTGGCAGGCAATAACATGAAGGTGGCAAGTGCCAGCAAGCCCCACGACCAGGCGAGGGAACGGGGAATGCGCACCTGTAATTTGCTGCTGCAACGGGGGCAGACTGCCCCGGCTTGATAACGCACCAGCAGACCGCAGGTATGGCAGCGGCAGAGCCCCATCTCACGGGCGCTGGTCATGTTCCGGCTCCTTTAACGGGATCCGCGCCCAGTAGGGGGCGGGGTCAAACAGGATCAGCAGGGTCATGTTGAGCAGCATCAGAATACCGAGGCTGAGCAACCCGCCACCGAGGCGCACATCGGCGATGTCGATCAGTTTGAACAGGGCAACCAGCAGGCTGACGATATAGACCTCCAGCATGGCCCAGTGGCGAAACACCTCGACCAGCTTCAAGGTGACGGGAAGAATGTGCCAACGTTTGGCCAGACCCGAAGCCAGCACAAAGATCCCCGCCAATAATCCCACCGGCGCCAACACGGCGCACCAGAGCACCAGGCTGGCCACCCACCATTCGCCCTCGCCAAACAGCACCAGAATACCGCGCAGCAGGTCGGCGTCGGTGTTGACCCCAGCCAGCCGCAGATAGATCAACGGCTCAAAAAATGCGGAGGGCAGCAGCAGAAATCCGGTGATGGTCAGGGCCATCAACTGGGAGGGACGAAAGGCATAACGGCCATAGAGATGTTGATGACATCGCGGGCAGTGGGCATGGCGACGCAGCGGCAGTGCTTTGCGCTGGATCAGCAAGTCGCACGCCGGACAGACAATCACGGAACCGGGCTCCATCATACAATTCAACCTGTTGAAGGAATTGGTGAAATTTACCCTAAAACCGGTTTCCTGTCTTGCCTGCGGCCGGAATGTTACGAAAGTATAATTGACGTTAACGTAAACGTGATATTAGATAGCCAGACTAGACAGGTGAAAGGAGTCATGATGTCCAGTTTGCCCCCCTCGGCAGGCCTGCGCTTTCGCACCGCCCTTGCCAATGAACATCCCCTGCAGATCGTCGGCACCATCAATGCCTATATGGCGCTGATGGCCGAACGCAGCGGTTTTCAAGCTCTTTATCTCTCCGGCGCCGGAGTGGCCAATGCCTCCTATGGCTTGCCGGATCTCGGCATGACCTCACTCAACGACGTGCTGATCGATGCCGAGCGGATCACCGCCGCAACCCGTGTGCCGCTGCTGGTCGATATAGACACCGGCTGGGGCGGGGCATTCAATATCGCCCGCACCATTCGCGCGTTCGAACGAGCCGGGGTTGCCGCCGTCCATATGGAAGATCAGGTGGCCCAAAAGCGCTGCGGCCACCGTCCCAACAAGGCGGTTGTCACGCTTGAGGAGATGTGCGATCGCATCAAGGCGGCAGTGGATGCCCGCGAGAATAGCGAGTTCGTCATCATGGCGCGCACCGATGCGCTGGCGGTAGAGGGGATGGAATCTGCTCTTGAGCGCACCGCTGCCTATGTGGCCGCCGGGGCCGACATGATCTTCGCCGAGGCGGTGACCGAACTGGCCCAGTACGACCAGTTCAAGCAGGCGGCCCAAGTGCCGATCCTTGCCAACATGACCGAGTTCGGCAAAACCGAGTTGTTTGACAAGGAGCTGCTCGCCGCCCACGGCGTCGACATGGTGCTCTATCCATTGAGTGCCAACCGCGCTGCCAATCAGGCCGCCCTCAACGTCTATCACCATATTCGCCAGGATGGCCATCAACGGGCCGTCGTGGAGACCATGCAAACCCGGGAGTCGCTCTACGACTTTCTCGGATATCACCACTACGAGCAGACACTGGATCGTCTGTTTTCAGCCAAGGAATAGGAGGCAGCTTATGGGACAACAGAAACCGTTGGGCGGGGCAGGGCTGCGCGGCCAAAGCGCAGGGGAGACCAGTATCTGCACCGTGGGCAAGAGTGGCACCGGTCTTACCTATCGCGGTTACGACATCAAGGAGCTGGCCGATAGCGCCCAGTTCGAGGAGGTTGCCTATCTGCTGCTCAAGGGTGAATTGCCGAGTAACCAGCAACTGGCCGACTACAAACGCGAGCTGCGCCGCTTGCGCATGTTGCCGGCGGCGCTGCTGGAGGTACTGGAGCGCATTCCCGCCGATGCTCACCCCATGGATGTGCTGCGCACCGGCTGCTCCATGCTCGGCGATCTGGAGCCGGAAGATGGTTTCGAGCATGAACACGAAGTGGCGGATCGGCTGCTGGCCGCCTTTCCGGGCATTCTGATCTACTGGTACAAGTTCAGTCACGAGGGCGTTCGCATCGCCCTCGACAGCGACGAGGAGTGTATCGGTGGCCACTTTCTGGCGCTGCTGCACCAGAAAGCGCCGAGCGAGCTGGAGCGCCGGGTGATGCATGTCTCCCTTATCCTCTACGCCGAGCATGAGTTCAACGCCTCCACCTTTGCGGCGCGAGTCTGCGCATCGACCCTTTCCGACATGTTCTCCTGCATCACCGCCGCCATCGGCACCCTGCGTGGCCCGCTCCACGGCGGCGCCAACGAGGCGGCCATGGCGATGATCGAACACTGGCAGGATGAAGCGCAGGCAAGGCGGGAACTGCTGGCCAAGCTGGCGGCCAAGGAGAAGATCATGGGCTTTGGCCACGCCATCTATCGCACCTCGGATCCGCGCAACGTCATCATCAAGGAGTGGTCGGCCAAACTTGCCGAGGCGGTGGGGGATGATCGTCTCTATCGCGTCTCCTGCGAGGCGGAGAAGGTGATGTGGGAGGAGAAAGAGCTCTTTCCCAACGCCGACTTCTTCCACGCCAGCGCCTATCACTACATGGGGATCCCGACCAAGCTGTTCACCCCCATCTTCGTCTGCTCGCGGGTCACCGGCTGGTGCGCCCACGTGATGGAGCAGCGCGAGCACAACCGGATCATCCGCCCGAGCGCCGATTATGTCGGCCCGGCCCCCCGTCACTTTGTCTCTCTACAACAACGATAAGGAAGTCACGATGTCCGCCAACGTCGACGTCAACCACAGACCAGACCCCGATCAGGTGCTGGTCGATATTGCCGATTATGTCTGCAACCACCCTATTACCAGCAAGGCGGCTCTCGACACCGCCCGTTACTGCCTGATGGATACGCTAGGCTGTGGCCTCTTGGCCCTGCGCTTCCCCGAGTGCACCAAGCACCTTGGCCCCATCGTACCCGGTACTGTCGTGCCCCATGGTGCCCGGGTGCCCGGTACCCAGCTCTGCCTCGACCCGGTCAAGGCGGCCTGGGACATCGGTGCCATCATCCGCTGGCTCGATTACAACGACACCTGGCTGGCCGCCGAGTGGGGTCACCCATCCGACAATCTGGGCGGTATTCTGGCCACTGCCGACTGGCTCTCCCGTACTCGCGTCGCCGAGGGCAAAGCGCCGCTTACCATGAACGATGTGCTGGTGGCCATGGTCAAAGCCCACGAAATTCAGGGGGTGCTGGCGCTGGAGAACTCCTTCAATCGGGTCGGCCTCGATCACGTGGTACTGGTCAAGGTTGCCAGCACCGCCGTGGTGACTCATATGCTGGGGGGCACCCGCGATCAGGTGATCGATGCGGTCTCCCAGGCCTGGGTCGATGGCCAGAGCCTGCGGACCTACCGCCATGCACCCAATGCGGGGTCGCGCAAGAGCTGGGCGGCGGGGGATGCCACCTCTCGCGCTGTGCGCCTCGCCCTTATCACCATGAGCGGCGAGATGGGTTATCCCGGCGTGCTGAGCGCCCCCAAGTGGGGCTTCTACGACGTGCTGTTCAAGGGCAATCAGTTCGCCCTGCACCAAGGTTACGGCAGCTATGTGATGGAGAACGTGCTGTTCAAGATCTCCTATCCCGCCGAGTTCCATGCCCAGACCGCGGTGGAGTGTGCCATGAAGTTGCATGGGCAGGTGAAGGGGCGGCTCGACGAGATAGACCGTATCGAGCTCACCACCCATGAGTCGGCCATTCGCATCATCAGCAAGGTCGGCGCCCTCAACAACCCGGCCGATCGGGATCACTGCCTGCAGTACATGGTGGCGGTGCCGCTCATCTTTGGTCGCCTGATCGCCGAAGATTACGAGGACGATGTTGCCGCCGATCCCCGCATCGATGGGCTGCGCGGCAAGATGGTGGTGCAGGAGGATAAACGCTACAGCCGCGAATATCTGGAGGCAGACAAGCGCTCCATCGCCAACGCCATCCAGATCTTCTTCAAGGACGGCACTCACACCGCCAAGGTGGAGGTGGAGTATCCGGTCGGCCATCGCCGTCGCCGGGAGGAGGGGATCCCGCTGCTGGTGGAGAAATTCCAGCACAATCTGGCCACCCGTTTCCCGGCCAAACGGGTCAACGACATTCTGGCCCTTTGTCAGGATGGGCCGCGCCTTGCAGCCACCCCGGTACACGCCTTTATGGATCTGTTGGTGATCTGACCGGTCTTGCATTGGCCAACATATCGGCAAACAGTGATAAACGAAAAGCGGGCTCATAGGCCCGCTTTGTTATTCCGGCGGCTGATCCCTCGATAAGCCTTACCCCAGCGCACTGTCGTCGCCGTTAAAGAGTGCCGTCATGATGGCCGTCTCGCGACTGGCGATGGTCTCGAGGAACTCGTTGGCACGCCCCATCTGATGACACACCTGATAGCCGCGCTCGACAAAGGAGAAGAGCTCGCCAAGCCCCGCCAGATGGGCGGGCCCTGACACCAGCTTGAGGGTTGCCCCCAGCAGCGGTTTTCTCGCCAGCCTGTCCAGCGTCATGCCAAGCTCGCTCACCAATGCAATCTGATATTCACGGCGCGCCTGTTCACCCACGGCACGATAGGCGATGGTGTAGTGGTCCGGCGTGATGGGATCAATGCCATCAATGCGCCGCAGCGCCACCACCATCAGGTAATCGAGCTCTTCGGAGAGGGCATCGAGCTCGATCGCCTGCGCCAGCACCTTGAGGCCGGACTCCGGCAACAGTCGCTCGGCGGTTGGCATCACCCGCATCACGTCCGCATCGCGGCGGGCGCAATCCCCCGGGCCATAGAGATCGGTCAGGAAAAACTCGGCGGCAGGGCCATAGCGGTCACTCTCCAGCAGATCACGATGGGTTCGCCCCAACCGGTCGGCCTGCCACTGGCGTAGCCGATCCCGATCCTGCTGATCTTCCGGGTGGGCACGCATCTGCTCGCGCAAGGCTGCAACCCGCTTGAGCTGGCGGTAGAGCCGACCCAGGGTGCTATCGTCGTCGTGGGCATGTTCTTGATGCGTCATCTACAGCTCTCTGGCCTTGGGCCCATTGATGGGGATTCGGTGATACGAAGATACAAGTGAATGAAAAACAAGCAGCTTTTGCTGACCGTTCAGTGACAAGTGTAGCGCGCACGGGGGAGGGAATAAATGCCATGCCCCGCTGATGGCCTGCATCCCTCTCGACTCTGTTAAGTGAGTCCCATTTATGTGAACCATCCTTTCATTTGTTGTGAACATGTGTTTAATATCAATAACTAACTTATGACCCAGAGTAACGACCATGTTCTTCAACTCGCTCGCTGGCAGCAGCGCACTCTCTACCATCCAGATCAGCCGTCAGCATCCGCTGGGATTGGCTGCCGCCCGGATCGCGGCCGAAGCCATCGCTGCGGACATGAGCGAGAGCTATCAACTCGATTGCGAATGGGCGGATGAAGAGGAGACCGAGCTACGCTTTCGCGGCTCAGGGGTACATGGCACTCTCACCCTAGACGAAGATACCCTAGAACTGGAAGTGCATCTTGGTTTGATGCTGTTGCCGGTACGCAGCGTACTGGAGCAAGAGATCCTCGATTATGTCGACAATCGCTTACCTTGCCCCAAACGTGTTTGAAACTCTTCGTTGCACTGGTTTTAAATAAACCAGCTGTAAACGATGGCTGTTTGAAATAAGTTGGCAAGCCATATGGTTTGTCAGATTTATTCTTCTGCGAGGTCTTGATTCTATTTTATAAGTAATTTTTCATCTTTATTTCATATTTCGAGTCGGCACTCATTAATGTCATTCTGATTGTATCAAGTCTTCATCCGGATATGAGGGCAGGAGCAATTTGCCGCCTCGATAAATTCATTTTGTAGGGAAACAACCATGCCACTGAGTGAATTTATCTCCTGCGTCGATACCGCCTGGTTACGCATGGACAGACCCAACAACCTGATGCAGATCATCGGTGTCCTGATGTTTGAAGGAGAGCTTGATGAAGCGCGTTTGCGGGCCGGATTGCACCATACCATTTCGGTGCAACCCCGTTTCCACCAGCGGGCCGTGCTGGAGGGGGGCTCCTACTACTGGCGCCATGATCCCGATTTCGATCTCGATCAGCACCTCAAGCGAGTGATCCTGCCGGGTGAAGCGGGCAAGCTGGAGCTGGAGAAGCTGGTGGCCGATCTCGCCTCGACGCCGCTCAACCACCAGCGCCCCCTGTGGGATATGCACCTGACCGACACGTCGCTGGGTGGGCAAGCGCTGGTGGTGCGCATTCACCACGCCATGGGCGACGGCTTCTCGCTGGTGCGGGCCATGCTGACCATGATGGATAACACCCCGGAAGGGGCGCCGCGACCACCGTCACCGGAACCACTGGATGACAGCGATGACGAGGATGATGAGGATTGCCACCAGGGCAGCCGTCTGGTGCGGGCCGGTCTCAAGCTGACCGGTAGCCTCTGGTCCAAATATGTCGAAGTGGTCACCCATCCCACCAAGGCGGTGGATTACCTCAAGACCGGGCGGGATGTGGCGAGCGAGCTGTGCAATATCGCCACCCTCGGTGATGATTCACCCTGCCGCCTGCGTGGCAAGACTACCAGCACCAAGCGGGTGGCCTGGTCGGAGCAAATTGATCTGCCGGATATCAAGGCGGTGGGCAAGGTACTGGGCTGCTCGGTCAACGATCTGCTGATCGCCGCCACTGCAGGGGCGTTTCGCCACTACCTGCAGGAGAAGGGGGATGATGCCAACAAGGTCAAGATCCGCGCCCTGGTGCCAGTCAATATGCGTGCACCGGACGATGAGGGGGCACTTGGCAACCGCTTCGGGCTGGTGGCCCTGGACTTGCCACTGGATGTTGAACACCCGTTGCAGCGGCTCTATACCGTACGTGACCGGATGCAGGCGCTGCGCACCTCGCTGCAACCCGTGGTGGTGCTCAACCTGTTGCATGCCCTTGGCATGGCACCCAATGCGGTGCAGCAGCAGGCAGTCGAGCTGCTCACGGCCAAAGCCAGTGCAGTGATCACCAATGTGCCCGGCCCGCAGCAGACCCTCTATCTGGCTGGAGCAAAATTGCGTCAGCCGCTGTTCTGGGTGCCGCAATCGGGGGATATCGGCGTCGGCGTCTCCATCCTCTCTTACGATCACAAGGTGCAACTGGGCCTAATCACCGACAAGAAGCTGGTACCTGATCCGGATCGGGTGGTCGAGCGGTTTGCGGTGGAGTTCGAGCAACTGCTGTTGCTGGTACTGATGGAGCCGGAGCTGCTGTTTGACCCCAACGGACTGGATGCGCTGCTCGGTTGAGCGAGCATTTGAAAGACCGATAGCGGCGTAGCCAACCGGTCTGCCCCCATCATAAAAGAGGCCAACCCGCGGGTTGGCCTCTTGTTTTACTACCTCTTAGTGGCAGGAGTGGCGGTTAATCCTCCAACTCTTCCCGCGCCGCCTCCACATCGAGGCGCTCCATCGCATCCATCGGTTCGCACTCGGCCGCTTCGGCATAGAGGGCTTCGGCCGCTTTCAGGCGGCTCTTGCCGTGCAGCATCACCTGAGCGTTGGCGTACTCCATGCGGGCGATAGCCGATTCGGGGATCAGCGCCAGCGCCTCCTTGAAGTGACGTTCGGACTCTTCCTTCTTGGCGCCATAGGTGAGGCCGCCGATCATGGCACCCAGCTTGTCGACGATCTCCGCATGCCAGGCGCCAAAGGCAATATGGGCCTCGGCGTGATCGGGCGCCAGCTCCAGCGCCTTCTCAAGGCTTGCCTTGATCTTGTCGCCAATTCCTTGCGAGAGAGCCTTGGAGATGGAAATGACCTGACTGTAGCGACCGAGCGCCAGCGCGTGGAAATACCAGGCGTTGGCGTTCTTGGGCTGACGCTTTTGCAGCTTCTCGGCATGGCTGGCCGCCCGCTCGAAGGCGGCGCGCTTGGCATATTTGTCTTCCAGCAGATAGCTGGCATGGATCACCAGCGCCTTGTTCGCCACATTGAGGCCCGCCTCACCGGCCGCTTCGCCAAGGGCAACTGCTCGGGCAAAATCCCCGGCATGATAGGCCCGCCAGGCATCCTGTACCTGTTCATCTTCGGGCCAGGGTTCGGCATCCCCCTGATGGAGACGATCCCAGTTGTCCGCCAGCTTCTGGCCAGCATACTCATAGGCAGCATCCGCGTAGGGGAAGGGGACAAATTCGAGTTGTGAAGTGGTCATGCTTGTTCTCCCTGTAGCATGTGAATCAAACCTTGTCGGTGTAGTGGTGGGCGAGGGCGCCCAGATGAGCGCGGGCATCGGCCCGCAAGTAGGGTGCGACCAGCTGCATCACCTGAAAGACGCCGAGGGCGATATCGGCGTCCGCCTTGGGATGCAGTGCCCGCTGGTAAGAGATCCAGAATGTGCCCACCAGCGCCACATTGGCCGCCAGCGTGCGCATCTGTTGCGCCGTGCCCTCCATCAGCCCGGCCGTTTGCAGATGGTTGCAAATGGCGATGGCGGTCTGCTCCTGGCGGCGCAGCAGGGCGGAAAAGCGCTGTTCCACCTGATGATAACCACTCATCAGGGTCGCGATATCGTAGTAGAGGAAACGGTACTGCCAGATGGCTTCAAACATCAGGTGGAGAAAGAGCCAGATATCTTCGGGCTCATCGGACGGGGTGCTGACCGCCTCCAGCAGGCGATCCATCTGCTGTTCAAATTCGCAGAACAGGGCGTTGACGATCTCCTCCTTGTTGTGGAAGTGGTAGTAGAGATTGCCCTGGCTGATCTCCATTTCGGCCGCAATGGCCGAGGTGGTGACGCTGGGTTCCCCTTGTCGATTGAAGCAGGCGAGGGCAGTGGTCAGGATCCGCTCCCGGGTACGACGTTTGGGTTTGCGATCCATGCTACTCCTTTGGTGATGAACGGCGCACGCCGTGGCGATAGCGCTTGGCAAGCCAGTGCTGCAACTGCTCCAGCGACTTGTCGAGGGCGGCGACCGAGCCAATGCCGGGGGCCAGCAGGGTGCGATCTTCATCGGCCAGCGCGGCCAGATTGAGCTCGAGGCCATGCTTGGCAAGCACCGGCGCCAGCTCGTCACGACGCAGCCAGAGATCGCGGCGGGTATGCTGGTAAGCGTGCTCGCAGAGGCGGCGACGATCCCGGTAACTGAACACATTGGTGAAGAACATCTCGCCATCGGCAGAAGAGGGCTCAAACAGCAGGGCGTCGGCGTCGGGATATTGGTGCTTGTAGCGATCCATCCCCACATGCATGCGGGAGTGGATGATGGCGCGAAAGGTTTGGGCCAGTACCACCGGCAGACCGCTGTCCACCAGATTGGTCGGCGCGCCGGCGGCCATGTCCGCATCATAGGGCACCAGCGGATTGATGCAGAACACCAGATCCGCCCCCTCTTCCAGCGCTACCGAAGCGTGCAGGGTCTTGATCAGCGCCCCGTCCACATAGTAACGCCCGTTGATCAATGAAGGGGGAAAGAGGCCGGGCAGAGCGGCTGACGCCTGTACCGCCGCCGAGATGGGCACTTCATCGAGCCCCGGGCTACCAAAGGCAACCGGATGACCGGTGTCGAGTTCGGTTGCGACCACAAACAGTCGGCTGCGCAGCTGGCGAAAATCGTTGCTGCGGCCGGGACGAGAGAAAAACTGGGTCAGGGTACGATCCACCCCGCGGTTGTCGAACAGTCCGGTCGGAATGGCCTTGGAGAGCCCTTGCAGCGACTCAAACAGGCTCCGCTTCCAGGGCGCCGCCAGATAGTAGGTCAGGCTCTGCCACGCCAGTGGCGGGATCGAGGTCAGGCGGTCGGCATATTCACGAAAGGCGGGGCGCAGCAAGGTGGCCGGGTCAAACATCTCCCCCGAATCATCGCTAAGCAGGATCCGCACCAGCTTAGCCGGCGAGATGCCGTTGGCCAGCGCCGATGCCACCACGGCCCCCGAACTGACGCCGACATAGATATCGGCATGGTCAAGGCGCAAGCCACTGATGCTGTCAGAAAGGGCAGCGCAGGCACCGATCTCGTAGATGCCGCCGAGCGGCCCGCCGCCAGCAAGGGCAATTGCGATGGTACTCATAGCGTTGCCTCCCTATCCATGACATTCACCATGACAAGACCGGCCCAGCGCAGGGCATGGGCCGGTATCAATCACCTTCCGTCACCACGAGGGATCAGGGCAGAACGCTCTCTGCTTTGGCCTTCACCTCTTTCACCGCATCTTCCGCAGCGGAGAGGAGATCGGCGGCCTGCTCAACTACGGCCTCTTTAGCCTTGGCTACCGGTGCCTTCTTTACCGGAGGCTTGCGGGCAGCGGGCTTTTTGGCGGCAGCCGGTTTGGCTTCAGCGGCAGGGGCTTCTTCTTCCTGCGCATCCAGCAGTTGCTGGACCACGTCGGTCAGCTCGGCCATGCGCTTGGAGAGCTTGTCGATATCCTTGCGGGTCGGAATGCCGAGGCTGGCCACAGCGCGGGCCACACGATCTTCAAACACCTGCTCCAGACGGCCCCAGGTATTGGCGGTCTTGTCGGTCACAGCGGCAATCTTCTCATCTGCACTTTGACGGGTTTTTGCTTGCAGCGCTTCCCCTTCTTGCACCAGGGCTTCAAAAATCTTGCCACCCTCTTCCTGCGCTTTGGCATAGGCACCCAGACCCGCCAACCAGATCTGCTGGGTGGACTCCTTGATGGTGGAGGTGAGTTGGTTGTCGGTCACTGACCCTGCCAGCGCTTTCAATTTCTTAGCCATGATCTTCTCCTTGAATAACGACAGTTAAATGTAATGGCGACAACGAAACTGCAATCGGGTTGTGGCATTACTGATTTTTCGACTTCAGTCTAGGGACAAAAAATAGAGGGTTCTACCTAATAACGGAACAGGCACACCACCGAAATTAGGGTTTGCTCACGAACCGACAATCAAATTGCAGATTCCCATATGAATCGTGATATATCTAACAACCTAGTAACACCCTAATCAGTAGCAGGATTCTCTTTATGAACTATTTCATTACTGGCGGTAGTGGTTTTATCGGGCGTCGATTGATCAAAAAGTTATTCCAACAGCATCCCGACTGTACCGTCTATTTTCTGATGCGCGCCTCTCATCAGGAGAAATTGCCAGAGCTGTTCTCATTCTGGAATGTGGATGAATCGCGCGCAGTCCCGGTTTTTGGCGACATGACACAACCGCTGCTGGGGGTATCGGTCGAGATGCAGGAGCAGTTGATCGGCAAGATCGACCACTTCTTCCATCTGGCTGCCATCTATGATCTCAACGCCAAGGCGGGGATCCAGCAGCAGGTCAACACCGAAGGGACCCGTCAGGCTGTTCAACTTGCCGAGCGGCTGGGGGCGGGGCAGTTCCACCACTGCAGCTCCATCGCTGCAGCGGGCCTGTTTGACGGTCTGTTTCGCGAGGACATGTTCGATGAGGCCGAACACCTCGACATGCCTTACTTCCAGACCAAGCACGAAGCGGAAGGGATTGTGCGAAACGAGTGCACAGTTCCGTGGCGAGTCTATCGACCGGGGATCGTTGTCGGTGACTCCAATACCGGCGAGATGGACAAGATCGACGGCCCTTACTACTTCTTCAAGACCATTCAGAAGCTGCGCCGTCTGCTGCCGCCCTGGATGCCAGCCATCGGGGTTGAGGGCGGGCGCATCAATATCGTGCCGGTCAACTTCGTGGTCGATGCCATGGTGCATATCGCCCATCAAGAGGGCGAGGAGAACAAGACCTTCCACCTGACCGACCCCAACCCGATGCGGGTCGGCGACATGCTGAGCACCTTCTCCCGCGCCGCCCATGCGCCGGAGCCTGCGATCCGCATCAATGCCTCTCTCTTTAATTTCATTCCCCGCCACCTGACCACCATGCTGATGACCATGGCGCCGGTGCGCCGCATCCGCGATGCCGCCATCGCCGATCTGGGTCTGCCCAAGGATGTGTTCCGCCTTATCAGTTATCCCACCCGTTTCGACAGTCGCGAAACCCAGCGAGTACTGAAAGGGACCGGTATCGAAGTGCCGCCGCTGCACAGCTACGCCTGGCGTCTGTGGGATTACTGGGAGCGCCACCTCGACCCGGAGCTCTTCATCGATCGCTCCCTGCGTGGTCGGGTCGAGGGCAAGGTGGTGCTGGTGACCGGGGCCACCTCCGGTATCGGCCGTGCAACCGCGCGCAAGCTGGCGGGGGCGGGGGCCAACGTCGTTACCATCGCCCGCGACGAGCAGAAGATTGCCGAGACTAAAGCGGAGTTTGCCGAGCTGGGGCTGACCATCGAGATCTATCAGGGGGATCTCTCCAATCTGGCGCAGGCCGAGGAGATCACCGCTCGCATCGTGGCCGATCACGGCGGCGTCGATATTCTGGTCAACAATGCCGGCCGCTCCATCCGCCGCTCCATCGAGGACTCCTTCGATCGCTTCCACGATCTGGAGCGCACCATGCAGCTCAACTACTTTGGCGCACTCAAGGTGATCATGGGGGTGCTGCCCACCATGATTGAGAAGAAAAAAGGGCACATCATCAACATCTCCTCCATCGGGGTGTTGACCAATGCGCCGCGCTTCTCCGCCTATGTTGCCTCCAAGTCGGCCCTCGATGCCTGGGTGCGTACCGCCGCCTCCGAGTTTGCCGATAAAGGGGTCAGCTTCTCCATCATCAATATGCCGCTGGTGAAAACGCCGATGGTAGCGCCGACCAAGGTCTATGAGCAGGTACCTATGATGACGCCGGAAGAGGCGGCCGATCTGGTGTGCGATACCATCATCAACAAGCATGTGCGACTGGCCACTCGCCTCGGGGTGTTTGGTCAGGTGGTGCATGCCCTGGCACCACGTGTCGCCCAGGTGATCATGAACACCAGCTTCCGCACCTTTGCCGATCCCAAGGATGGCGACAAATCCAAAGCCACCGCCGATCAGGTTGCCGTCTCGACCCTGATCAAGGGGATACACTTCTAACCGGATGATGGGATAAAGAGATCAACAGGGGCCTGAGCAATCAGGCCCCTGTTTTATTTGGAATAACAGTTGAAGGACGAATAAGGAGGGTCAGACCCGGGACAACAGATCAAGCAGCAGATCAGTCGTGCGACGGGAGTAGAGCAGAGAGAGATGGCCAATGGCAGGCAACTCGATATCTTCCATTCCCGCCAATCGTTGCCGCTCTTGCGGCATCACCACATTGTCGTGACTGGTGCGCACCGAGATGCCGGGCACGCAAAGCGGCACAGAGGCAAAACGCTGCAACCAGCCGGAACCGGGCTCCATCTCGCGGGCATTGGCCCCAAGCCCTAGGGCGGCCAGCTGACTGCCCTGATGAGGCGTAGCCAGGGTGATCAGGCGCACGACCTTGTCACCACCATGGATAGCCAGATAGTCGCGGCAGACCAGCCCCCCCATGCTGTGACCGACCAGCACCAGCTTGTCAGCCCCGGTTTGCGCGAGCACATCGTCAATTCGCTTGGCCAGTAGCGGCACCATCTCATCGATATGACCAAATGGTGGCATCAGGGTAATGGTGGCGACCACATGGCCTGCAGCCTCCAGTCGGGCGCGCTGGGTGTGCCAGATCCCGCGACTGCAACCGTAACCATGCACCAACAATACGGGGCGCTGGCATGGCCGCAGCCGATCGGGTGCCATCAGCAAAGGTTCGAACGGCAGCAACAAGGTGAAGGTGTAAAGGTAGGCCAACATCTCCTGCGCCATCATCTTCACCCTGCGCCAGGGGCCGATAGCCGGGGAGGGGTAGAAGCGGGTAAACAGCCAGCTGCCGAGCACCACCAGACAACGCAACCCAAGCAGGGCAAACACGACAAACAGCAGGGTCAGCAACCAGGGGAGTCCCACGACCAAATGGGCGATGCTCCCGAGGAGCAGCACCTCTACCATCAGCAGGATAAACAGGTGTCGTACGATCGTCATAAGGCCATGATCCGACCAGTCAGGCGTGGAAGTCAAATGGCGCTTTGAGACAGCTTGATCCAGCGCGGCTTTTGTCGCTAAACCCCGGCGAACTCTTTTCCGGTGAGGTTATTTGCAATACTGTATATCCATACATATACTCTATCCATCATCACCAAGAGGAGGCCATCATGGCTGTCGAGATCAAATATGTGGTTGTTCGTGGGGGAGTGGAAAAAATGACCTTTGCCAGCAAAAAAGAGGCCGATGCCTATGACAAGCTGCTGGATACAGCCGATGAGTTGATGACCCTGTTGGCTGGCGCCCCGATCGAGCTGGCCCCAGAGCAGCAAGAGAGTCTGGCATTCTACCTGGCAGAGCAACGCGATGTGCTGCAAACCCTGCTGCGCGGCGGCAAGGTTCAGGCAGGCGCGAAAGAGGAAGAGGCTTCAGCAGCCAAGCGCAAGGAGAAGCCACTAAAGCAGGTGGCCTGATTGCACAGACCTGCTATTTCTCGGGATAAACAGCTCGCGGCATTCACTTTATTTGCATTTAAAACCATTTTTACGGCTATTTACCCCGAGAATTTTTTAACAACGGCGCATATCCAATGCATAACTAAATAGCGTGCACCACTGAGTGACATCAGCCAGATCTATGAGAAAATAATGAGCAAACAGTGAAGAGAACGTTATCCAGATCGCTCCCGGAGACATTAATCAGCAACAACAAGAGGCAGTACCAATCCCAATAGAAGCCGCATTCATCTATCACGAGCCTTTTTCTAGCAACTCGGCTCACAGGCTCATATCGACTCATCTCAGCATCAACAAGCAACACCATGACTCAACAACCATTATCCTTGCCGCCAGCCATGCCGCTGTTTGACAGCCTTATCTATCTGGAAGCCGGTAACCCACAGGTCAATCAGTACCTTGCCAACCTCAGCCTCAACGATGTACCCGATGCCGGTCTGGTTTACGAACTGGCGGTCGATTGGCTGCTGGAACAGCGCAACAGCGAAAACAACTACAAAACCTATCGCAGCGAACTGACCACTTTTTTGCACTGGTGCTTTCACGAGGCGGCCATCAGCCCGAAAGATCTCACTCGCCGCATCATGATCCGCTATCTCGACTACTGTCAGTCGCCCCCTGACGAGTTGATCGCCTATCGCAACGTGGCGCAGTTTGTCCTCGACAAGGAGTGGGGAGAGCGGTTGCCCAACCCGCAATGGCGACCGTTTCTCGGCAAGCGGGAGCTGGGCCGCACCTTGCCCTATCGCCTGAGCGAGCAGGCGATGAAGACCAAGCTCGCCATCTTGTCGGCCTTCTTCCAGTTCCTGATCCAGGAGGAGTACATGGACAGGAATCCCGCTCTGCTACTGCAGCGGGTCAAACGGCCGCAACAGTTGGAGGCCAATGATCAGGTGCAGGTCTTCAGCGAGTTGCAGTGGTCATACGTGATGCAGGCCGCCGATACCCTTGCCAACGACCATCCGGAGCAGCACGAGCGCAGCCGTTTTCTCATCATTCTGATGTATGCCTGCTATCTGCGGATCTCTGAGGTGGCGGCCCGGCCGGGCTTTACCCCTGTGATGGGGCAGTTCAGGCGGGATCGCAAAACCGGCGTCTGGGGCTACTTTATTCCGCAAAGCAAAGGGGGCAAACGGCGTACCGTAGCGGTATCCCAAGCGCTGCTGGCGGCACTCGAGCGCTACCGCCGTTTCCTCGGTCTCTCTCCCTTGCCGACACCGGATGAACAGACGCCACTGTTCGTTCGTCATAAAGCGGCAGCCCACGGCCGCGAGCAGGGGGAGATCAACGCCAACCTCGGCATTCGCCAGTTACGGGATTTGATCATGGTGATCATCGGTAAAGGGGCAGAATTGGCAGAGCAGGATGGATTTGCCCAGGATGCAGCCGAAATGCGGCAACTATCTCCCCATGCGATCCGCCATACCGGGATCACCCATGACATCAATCTGCACGGGCGGCCGCTCTCCCACGTACAGGCCGATGCAGGACATGACAGCATCGACACCACTTCGAAGTACCTGCACACCAGCAACAGTGAACGACATGAGAGCGCGCAACAAAAACCGCTAGACAGATTGAGCCAACAAACGAGAGATAATCGTTCAAAGGGCGGGTGAGCATCGTGACCTAAAAAAGTGATTCATTAAGGTCTCATTCAAGCTGGTGCCGTTATTTTGTACTTCTCTGGATAGCAACCGGTTCAGGGAACAGCAGGGCTGTTAAGAACGAGCAGGTAGCCATCCGCGGGATCAATATTTATTCCGTATCAGAGAGAAAAATAACCAAATCGCTTGCTCAAACATCGAGACAACCCCCTATGCCGATAGACATTATCAAGAAGACCTACAAGATTGTCGGACAAGGCGATCTGATGGCGCAATTTACCCTTATCCCCTCAGGCACGTTGAATATCTGGTTTCCCGAAACAGGATTGCAGATGGAGGCACCCTGTAGCCAACTTCGTTTTGAAAATGACACCCTGCTCTATACCAACGGCATGCACTACAGCCAGGCGAGAGCATTCTGGTCGTTAACACTTCACTCTGTCGATATGAATGAACTGAAGAGGTTAATCATGGATATGTGCAGCAATGTCCACATATCCCATCCGCGAACGCCCATACCCAAACGCAAACATTGGCTAATAGCCTGATCAGCCGGAATGAAAGAACAAGACCCGTCTCGCAAAAGGCGGGTCTTTTTCATTCTCTCTGTGGAGTGCATTGAGGTCTAAAAAGGTGATTTGATGACTTATACGAATGGTCATCGTCGTGGGCTACCGAAAACTCTCAGGAGCCAGACGCCACCTAACGTAAATATATGAATGGTTACGTTAAATTCACCATTATAAAAGTCACGGAAACCAAGAGGGAAGGGAGCGCTTATTGCATCAAGGGCATTGATGATCCGGCACTGTTGTAAGTGTGAACTATTCAATACGGGAAATTTGCATTTTTAGCATTTTGAGTAAGGGCAGGGGATCTGTCCACCCATTAAGGCGACTACTTTAACTAGGTCAAGACAGCCTCTAATAGTGGACTCTTGTCTCAAGATGGGACATTTGTGGTTTCAGAATATCGACTAAGGGGAGGGGACATGGTCCCAAGACATGTTCGGGTACAGCTAAATGAGCAGTTGGTGAACTAGCCAATTCTATTGCCAACGCTATGGCACCAAGCACGATGCATTGCCTGCTTTAGGTGAGGTTCTTCTGCATTTGGCTGCAAGGTATCAAGATGGTTCTTCATCAAGGATCGCATTGACCGGAGTTGTGTCGCCGTAGTGGTTAAATTCACTCAATGTTATCTCTCACAGAGATGCCGATAAATGGGGTTATCGGCATAATTTGTAAAGACTCTGTTATTTTTGACCTTCAACATGTCTCACCCAGAAATGACCGAGATCATCAGCGTCCTGCAAACCGGCAGCGCCTGGCCTGTGGATGTGGTGCGGCGCATCAGCCCAGGGGAAATGTCCGACGAGCTCCATGCTGCACGCCGCGAGGTCGCACCAATCGATCATGCCTGAGCCATTCAACCCGGTGAGCAATGTTTAGGGCTGGCCTATAGCACTAGCGTTCACCGACAGGCCACGGGCGCGGGCCTCCCGCAGGCAGCGCTGCCAAAAGTACCTGCCACTGGGCGAATCCCATTTAACCTGGTAACGACTGGATAGCCAACAAATCGCCTCCAGCGGCAGATCCACAACGGGGTGTCCTTATGAATCAACACCAACGCACCGGCCAACGGGAACACGTCGAACCACAGCAACTGGTGGTCATCGGGCACACTGATATCTAGCTGCCGAAACCGATGGCGCCGCAGTGGTGTCAACAGATCGACACCGGCGGTTAATGCATCCAGCAAGAGTCGATCCTGTGGGCGACGGCTGTGTTTCATCGGAAATAACTCCAAAACGTAGAACCCCATCACTGCGCATAATGCATATTATGTTAAATATAGTATCTTGTTTCCTGTCACCGCTTATTGAACTGTGTATAATGGCAACAATTGATCCTATCTTCGACCGGATGTCTTAAGTGGCTGAATTAACATCAGAACAATTAAAACCCGCTTTTGCGATTGAACAGTTCCCCAGGCTTTGTGAGCTTGAGCCCATCCCCTTTGCCGCTCTGCAACCCAGAGCAATCTCCGGTATCAAACGTCTGGCCAGTTTTGATGGTGATTGCCCGGTTATGCTGCTCAACGGTTTCCCCGGTGCCGATTATGAAGATGTGTGCCGCACTCTGATTGCCGACTCCAATGGTAAGGATGGCGATCTGTTCGACCTCTGCTATACCGAGAATCTCAACAACCCGTTCAAACCTATCTGGCTGCGACTGCAACCCGGTACTGGCGTTGAGTTTTGCGAAATGGTTGGCGAGCTACTCAAGTTGCTTAGCCACCATCTCGATGCCGAGCGAATCGTAACCCGCATCATGCGCAAGCAAAACAACGATCCAAAGATCGATGACTTTCTCTCGGATCTGGCGGCCCATGTGGCATTGGGACTGGAGTTTCAGCATCCGGTGCTGATCAACCTGCTTATTCATCACGAAGAGCAGGAAGCACCGGTAATTTACGGTCGTGATCTCAACTGGGATACCCTGTTTGGTTCCATCAACTATCAGACAGAACAGGGTTCTGTCTACGCGAATCAGCACTTGCTGGAACCAGGTTTGCTACGTCAGGCCAATGGTGGCTACCTTATTCTTCAACTGGATGAGCTGCTCGACCAGCCTCATCTTTGGTTTAAGCTCAAAAATGCTATGCAAAAAGGCGAGCTGGACTGGAACGCCTATCAGGAAGGCAAGACACTAACCCCCTTCTTTGCACCTGAAGCGACCCCCATCAAGCTCAAGCTGATCTTGGTGGGTGACCGACTGGACGTGGCTGAGTTCCAGATGCTGGATCGTGACATGTCAGAGCGTATATTCCTGCGCGCCGACCTAGTATCCGAAGTAAACATAGAGGAAGACCTGCAGGAGTTTCTGCAGTATCTGGCCTGGTTACGTGAACGCTGGAACTTGCTGGATTTCACACCGGCAGCCCTTGTCGCACTCTGTCGCCATGCCAGCAGACTCTGTGATCACCAGGAGTGGCTCTCTCTCTCCGCGGTACAACTCTCCGCCATCATGAGGATGGCTGACAGTCTGGCACGGGAGCTGGAAGCGGAAGAGGTCACCGACGAGCACATTCGTGGTGCGCTGGAGGAGCAGGATTATCGCCTCAACTATCTGGTTGAGCAGTCCGATCAGGGGGTTATCGACGGCCAGATCCTGCTGCAGACTGATGGTGAAGAGATTGGCCAAATTAATGGTCTCTCCGTCATTCAGGTCTCCGGTCACCCATATGACTTTGGCGAACCGGTACGCCTGACCGCCACTGTTCACTTGGGTGATGGCGACGTGGCGGATATCGAGCGCAAGGCTGAACTGGCTGGCCATATTCATGCCAAGGCGATGATGATCATTCACGGCTACCTCTCCAACAAGTTCGGTGCCGAGAACCCCTCCCCTCTGTCGGCCAATCTGGTATTCGAGCAGTCTTACCACGAAATCGATGGTGACAGTGCCTCCCTGACCGGCCTGTGTGCCCTGCTCTCTGCCCTCGCCCGCCAGCCTATTTACCAGCACTTTGCGGTAACGGGTGCGGTCGACCAGTTTGGCAATGTGCAGGCCGTTGGCGGCGTCAACGAGAAGATCGAAGGCTTCTTCCGGGTGTGCAAGATCCACGGTCTGACTGGCAAACAAGGCATCCTGCTGCCCGGCACCAACGCCCAGCAACTCAACCTCTCTGATGAGGTGATCGCCGCAGTTGAAGCGGGACAGTTCCATATCCACCCTGTAGATCATGTGGAAGAGGCTATCGAGCTCTTGACTGGCTGTGTGGCGGGTGAGCCTGACATGCCCGATACCCTGTTCGGCCGCATTCAGGAGCGACTGGATGAGCTGAACGGCAGCACGGCGAAAGTCGGGCTGCTGCGCGCCCTTCTTGATCGGCTGTTTGGCCGCTAATGAAGTGATCGGAGTTGTTTAGCGCACATCTGTACGCTAAATTGGCGCAGCTTTACTCATTTGAAGGAAACTCAGCGTGACCGTAGACAATTCGACCCTGGAAGCCCGCCTTTCTCTGTGTGAACAGGGCAAGAACTCTTTTACCCGTGAAGAGCTGCTGGCTTGCAGCCATGGCGAACTCTTTGGTGAGGGTAACAGTCAGCTGCCCGCCCCTAACATGTTGATGATGGATCGCATCGTCAAGATCAATGACAACGGTGGCGAGCACGGTAAGGGCGAGATCCTGGCAGAGCTCGACATTACCCCCGATCTCTGGTTCTTCGATTGCCACTTCCCGGGTGATCCCGTGATGCCGGGCTGTCTCGGTCTGGATGCCATGTGGCAGCTGGTTGGCTTCTTCCTCGGCTGGAAAGGCGGCCCGGGCAAAGGCCGTGCGCTGGGTGTCGGTGAAGTGAAATTTACCGGCCAGATCCTGCCGACCGCCAAGAAAGTGACCTACAAGATCACCTTCAAGCGAGTCATCAATCGCAAACTGGTGATGGGCATTGCCGATGGTGTCGTTGAAGTTGACGGCCGCCCCATCTATAGCGCAACCGACCTGAAAGTGGGCCTGTTCCAGGACACTACCGCATTCTGATTGATGCGAACCTGAATGTGGCGAAAGCCACAACGCAAAGGGGCCACAACGGCCCCTTTCCTTTTGTAATGAGTGATGAAGTACCTGCTACTTCATGAAGAGGCCTGAGCCCCGCCCTTCCATGGCGTCACGCCAACCACCAAGCCAATGCCCACGGGCATCCAGGCATTGATACGGACACGCTTCTTTCTGTTTGCCGACCACGCCAGCCTGATAACCACGAGCACGAGCTCTTTCCAGACGGTCCCGCTTCTGTCTCTTCATCATCTACGACCCTCTTCGTGGAACAAAAAAAGCGACCAAATTCTCATCGGTCGCTTTCATCTTTACTCCTGCGAGCGCACTCGGTCAAACAAAAACTTCCACCCTAACCGGGCTATGTGACACAAGGCACTGAACTGGATTAAGTTTTAATTACAGGGAACTCACTCCTGATTTTTGAGTCCTTCCAGCTCTTCCCAACGAGCAAATGCCTCCTCCAGCGCCGTCTCGGCGGCACTCAATGCGGCCAGTTTGGGCTGGGTCTGCTCGCTTGGCAGGGAGAAGAAACCGTGCTGGTTGATCTCGCTTTGCAGCGCATCCAGCTCGGCTTCCAGCTGCTCAAGACGCGCCGGCAGACCATCCAGTTCAAGCTGTAGCTTGTAGGAGAGTTTTTTGCCTTTCTTCGGCGCTTCGCTCACTGTGGCTACCGGCTCGGGAGCCTTCACAGGCGTGCTCTTGGCCTGTTGCTGAGCACGCTGCTGCTCGCGGGTCGCCATCATGTCGGCATAGCCGCCCACGTAGTCGCTGATGCGGCCATCCCCCTCAAACAGCCAGCAACCGGTTACCGTATTGTCGATGAAGCGACGATCGTGACTGACCAGCAGCAGAGTGCCTGGATAGTCCGCCAGCAGCTCTTCCAGCAGCTCCAGAGTCTCGACGTCGAGGTCGTTGGTCGGTTCGTCGAGGATCAGCAGGTTGCTGGGTTTAAGGAACAGCTTGGCCAGCAGCAAACGGTTTTTCTCACCGCCAGAAAGCGCCTTGACCGGCGTTCTGGCCCTCTTGGGTTCAAACAGGAAGTCCTGCAGATAGCCGAGGATATGGCGGGAGCGACCGCGCACCATCACTTCCTGCTTGCCCTCCCCGACGTTGTCCACCACCGTCTGCTCGGGATCGAGCTGTTCGCGGTACTGATCGAAGTAGGCCACTTCCAGATTGGTACCCTGACGCACCGAACCACGAGTGGCATCTAGCTGACCCAGCAGCAGCTTGATCAGGGTCGACTTGCCGCAACCGTTGGGGCCGACCAGCGCAATCTTGTCCCCACGCAGCACCTGCAGATCCAGCCCCTCGAACAGGGTGCGATCACCAAAGTCGAGTCCCAACCCTTCAGCTTCAAATACCAGCTTGCCGGAGCGGCTCGCCTCGTCGAGTTGCAGCTTGGCTTTGCCCTGCAGTTCGCGACGCTGGGTACGCTCCATGCGCATCGCCTTGAGGGCGCGCACTCGCCCCTCGTTACGGGTACGGCGCGCCTTGATCCCCTGGCGTACCCACACCTCCTCCTGCGCCAGCTTGCGATCGAACTCAGCATTTTTCAGCTCTTCGACCCGCAGCCACTCCTCTTTGCCCTGCTGGTACTCGTCATAGTTGCCGGGCCAGGAGGTGATCACGCCGCGATCGAGATCGATGATCCGGGTCGCCAGCTTGTGGATGAACTCACGGTCGTGGGAGATGAAAACGATGGCGCCACGGAAATCCTTGAGGAACTCTTCCAGCCAGTTGATGGCCTCGATATCCAGGTGGTTGGTCGGCTCATCGAGCAGCAGCAGATCGGGATCGCATGCCAGTGCACGGGCCAGCGCTACCTTGCGCAGCCAGCCACCGGAGAGACTGTCGAGGGTCACGTCAGGATCAAGACCAAGCAGGGTCAGCACCTGATTGATGCGGGTCTCGTACTGCCAGCCATTCTGATAATCGAGCTGCTCCTGCAGCTGGCTCATCTTGCGAATGTTGGCATCGGACGGGTCACTCGCCAGCGCCATGGAGACGTGGTGATACTGCTTGAGCAGCTCACCGACTCCGGCCAGCCCTTCGGCGGCGTAATCAAACACGGTGAGCTCGCTCGAGGTGGGCGGATCCTGCTCAAGACGAGTCACTTTCAAGTCCTGCTGCAACACCAGACGGCCATCATCGAGGGGCAATTCACCGGCAATTACCTTCATCAGGGTGGACTTGCCCGCCCCGTTGCGGCCCACCAGACAGAGGCGCTCGCCTCGCTCTATGGTCAGCTCGGCCTTGTCGAGCAACGGAAAATCACTGAACGACAGACACGCGCCGTGCAATGTTAAAAGAGCCATGTTCGTTCCTTATCTCATATGAAAAAACGGGCAACAGACTGGGTCTGATCCCGTTTCATCGTCAAATCACAAATCAACCCTGACGAGCGAGCCAGCCTTTGAGCTCCACCAGCGTGAAGGGCCAGCCCAGCTCGCGGCCAGCCTCGTCCCGCAGCACCGGAATACGCACCCGATAGGCCTCAAGCCAGCTGGCATCGTCCATGATGTCGCAGCGGCGGGTCACATCGCTTGCCCCCGCCTCCTCCACCAGCGCCCAAGCTTGCTCACACAGGTGGCAACCGTCGGTGTGAAACAGGGTCAGCATCAAGCCTCAGCCTCCGCATGGGTGATGATCCAGCAGTTGTGGATGTGCTGGTTGCGCTCGAAATCCTTGGGCCGGGTCTTGCCGGTGATGTTCTGCGCTTTGAGACCGATGGCCTCGAGACCGGCCAGATCCATCTTGAAGTGGCGCTTGTTGTTGGAGAACACCAAGGTGCCACCAGCAGCCAGCAACCGCTTCAGGTGCTGCATGAGCAGCAGGTGATCGCGCTGCACATCGAAGCTCTCATCCATCCGCTTGGAGTTGGAGAAGGTGGGCGGATCGATGAAGATGAGGTCGTACTGCTCGTCCGCTTCAGACAGCCACTTCAGGCAGTCAGCCTGCACGAACTTGTGCTGACGGCCCACCAGCGAGTTGAGGCGCATGTTGTCCTGTGCCCAGTTGAGGTAAGTGCGCGACATATCCACTGTGGTGGTCTCGCTGGCACCGCCAAGACCCGCGTGCACGGTGGCACTGCCGGTGTAGGCAAAGAGGTTCAGGAAGCGCTTGCCCTTGGCCATCTGACCCAGCATGCGGCGGGTCTGACGATGGTCGAGGAACAGACCGGTATCGAGGTAGTCGTAGAGGTTGACCCACAGACGGGCACCATACTCCTGCACTTCCATCCGGTGCTGCTCTTCGGATAGCTTCTGGTACTGCTGCTTGCCCTCCTGACGCTCGCGTACTTTCAGGATCACCTTCTCGCCGTCCATCCCGGTCACCTTGATGGCGGCTTGCACCATGTCGAGCAGACGCTGACGGGTCTTCTGGGCAGGAATATCCTTGGGCGCCGCGTACTCCTGCACCACCAGATAGTCCTGATAACGGTCGATGGCGGCGTTGTACTCAGGCAGGTCGGCGTCGTAGAGACGGTAGCAGTCGAGATTCTCTTTCTTGGCCCACTTCTCGAGCGCCTTCAGATTCTTGCGCAGACGGTTGGCAAAGTCCTGTGCCACCTCTTTTTGCGAGGCCACGGAGTCCAGTGCGATTTGATAATTGCGCAGCTGACACTCGAGAGCACCGTTGAACAGGCGATACTGCTTGTCGGCGCGCAGGCGCAGACAGCTCAGCAGCTCGGGCGATGCGGACAGAATGGAGACTTTCCAACCCTGGAAGCTACGACGCAGAGCATCGCCCAGCGCCTGGTGCACTTCCAGCAGCGCCGGAAATTCGCCAAGACGCTCGCCATAAGGCGGGTTGGAAATGAGCATACCGACCTTGCGGGCCTCCCCTTGACCTTCTTCCCCTTCAACAGGGGCAGGCATCGGCAGCGGGTTTTCCAGCTTGGTGACATCGGCTTGCTTGAAGGTGATGAGGTGCGCCACACCTGCCGCTTTGGCGTTATCACGGGCTTTGAGGAGCACGCGCTGGTCGGCATCACAACCAAACAGTTTTACTTCGCAACGCTGCATGCCGCGTTTGGCACGTACTTGTGCTTCCATCATCAGGCTCTGCCACAGCTCGCTATCATGCTGCAGCCAGCGATCGAAACCGAAGCGCTCGCGACGCAGCGCCGGCGCCATGTCGGCGGCGATAAAGGCCGCTTCGATCAGCAGCGTACCGGAACCGCACATCGGGTCCATCATGGGCTCACCGGCCCAGCCACTACGGGCAATCATGGCGCAGGCTAGGTTTTCTTTGAGCGGAGCTTCACCGGTGCCCTGACGATAGAAACGCTGATGCAACGCCGGGCCTGACAAGTCCAGCGTGATATTGGCCTTGCCTTTGCCCAGGTGCGCCATGATGCGAATATCCGGCGACTTCTTGTCCACGTCCGGACGCACGTGACCGCGCTTGGTGAAGCGGTCGACGATGGCATCCTTGATTTTCAGCGCGCCATATTGGGTATTGCGAATGGCAGGGTTGGTACCGGTAAAGTCCACCGCGATGGTAGCGGTACCGGAGAAGTGCTCTTCCCAGGGGATTGTGTGGGCGCCCAGATAGAGATCCAGATCATCGTTCATCTGGAATTCAGACAGCACCAGCACGATGCGGGAGGCAAAACGGCTCCACAGGCAGGCCTTGTAGCCAATCGCCAATTCGCCTTTGAAATGGACGCCAGCCACGGTCTCACGGACCTGCTCTGCGCCAAGATTGGTCAGCTCATCGGCCAACAGGTTTTCCAGCCCCTTGGGGCAGGTTGCAAAAAATTCTTTCATCACGCTCACGGGGAACCCATAAAAATAGTGCCGCATTATACCTCATCAGGCGGACTGGAGCATGCAAAAGTCGGCGCAAACAGCAGGATGGAAACAGATTGATATGGGGCGATAAAGGTAAAAGGCCCCATGACTACCCGATGGCGAGATCATGGGGCCAGACATCATTTAGCGGCTCACTTCATGCGAGCCTTGAAACGGGGATTGCTTCTGCAAATCACGAACAATTTGCCGCGGCGGCGCACCAACTGACAATCGGGATGACGCGCCCGTGCGGATTTGAGTGAACAGACGACCTGCATTCAGGACTCCTTCTTGCTTGAAAATGCGCCAAAACGCTTGTTGAAACGGGCAACACTTCCCTCACTAGAAACCTGCTTCTGCTTGCCGGTATAAAACGAGTGCGACTGGCTGGAAACATCGAGCGATACATAGGGATACTCCTTCCCGTCTTGCCACGTATAGCGGCGATCGCTCTTGATGGTTGAACCGACCAGGAAAAAGGCATCTGCCGCCGTGTCATGGAACAGCACCAAACGATAATCCGGGTGAATATGAGACTTCATGGCAACTCCATTTTGTTATGTTATAACAAAATGTAAGTGAGAATAGCTCTCGTTTCAAGCAAAAAATGTCGTATGAAGAACATCGCTGCAGTGAGTGATGTGTTGATAGTTAGGGGGAGACACTACGCAAGCAGAACGAAACAAGAGGAAGACACCATGCTTGCAGCACGGAAGACCAAGATACTGCGTGGGTTAGAACACAAGGTGCAAGTGGATGTAACAAGCCTCAAGAGAGGCTGGATCACAACCATGAAGATCAATGAGAATGGGCAATATGTACGCGGATCAATGAAGTATCAGAAACGAGGCGCGATTGAGGTGACAACAGTAAAAAGAGGCAGCGGTGTAATCACAGAGATAAAAAGATTGGTGAAAAGATATCAACTGACCTGACGATATTGCTCGGTCACGGTAATACGCGGCTTCATCCGGTTATTCATCACCTTGATCACCCCGAAACGCGGCAGAGTTTTACTGGTGGTCAATACCAGATCGGCTGTGAGGTTCAAACAGACGCTGGCCTGCTCCCCTGCCTCAATGACCATAAATTCGCCGTTACCATGGGGTGTATTCATCAGGACCAGATCACCGTTTTGCGGGATCACTTGCGGATGTTGTTCACTAAAAAACCAGCTTTGCGGCATCAGGGGTTTATAAAAGCGACTGACCGCGATGGCATTAAGCACCAACTGAACCTGATGGGGAATACTCCACTCAAGTTCGGCTGCTTTATCCATCAACTGATAATAGAGGGCGGCATCATCGACACAAAAAGGCTGGGCTGCAAACGAACTGGGCACCAATTGTCGCCCTTTATACTCGGTCGCAAATAACATGTTATCAGACAGGTCCAACATCAGACGGTCACTCTGGGCATCATAGTGCCATTGCCAGCTATCGGTCGGTTGGATAAACATGTTGGAGCCCTTACTTGATAATTACCAGTTGACTTTATTCCATATGCAGGAAATCAGCAACGTCAAATAAAGGGCTCCGCCATCTATTTCTTAAATATTGGTCACAATCTCTTTGACCAACCCCGGCCCTTTATAAATAAAGCCGCTATAAATTTGTACCAGACTGGCACCGGCGGCCAATTTTTCACGGGCGGCCATGGCACTATCAATACCACCCACACCGATAATTGGCAGAGCACCATTGAGCGCCTTGGCCAGATGACGGATCACCTCGGTACTCTTGTGCTGCAGCGGACGACCGCTCAAGCCACCCGCTTCACCGGCGTGGGGCATGTCATAAATCATCTCGCGCTCGAGGGTGGTATTGGTGGCGATAACCCCATCAATACCATTCCGTACCAGCGACGCGGCCACCTGATCTATTTCTTCAAGGCTTAAATCCGGGGCAATTTTAACCGCCAGCGGCACATACTTTTTATATTGGGCGGCCAGCTCTTGCTGACGCACCTTGAGGGCGGCCAGCAATTCATCCAGCGCCTCGCCATATTGCAGTGAACGCAAACCCGGGGTGTTGGGGGAAGAGATATTGACGGCAATATAACCGGCATGATCATAAACCTTGTCCATGCAGATCAGGTAATCATCCTTGCCCTGTTCGATGGGAGTGTCTTTGTTTTTGCCGATATTAATGCCGATGACTCCCTGATATTTGGCCTCTTTTACCTTGGCCACCAGATGATCCACCCCCTTGTTGTTGAATCCCATCCGGTTGATGATCCCCTCTGCCGGAATAACCCGGAACAGGCGCGGCTTGTCATTACCGCTTTGGGGTCTGGGGGTGACGGTACCGACTTCGATAAAACCAAATCCCATGGCGCCCAGCGCGTCAATGCACTCACCATCTTTATCCAGACCGGCCGCCAATCCCACCGGATTGGCAAAAGAAAGCCCCATGACAGTGACGGGGCGTTTCGGCAAATTCTGGCGGAAGAAACAATCGAGTGGCGTACCGAGAAGGCGGGGCAAATATTTCATGGAGAGATCGTGAGCCTGTTCCGGATTGAGTTTGAACAGGAAATGCCTGGCGATGGGGTACAACATCTTTGCTCCTTAAAGAAAGCCCCGGCAACTGGCCGGGGCTTTAGGTGTAATGTCGGTGTCATGCCTTAATCTGGCAATTAAAGTGCCCGACAATTCAACTGGAGCAGGTTCAACTCTCGCAAGGCCACCGAGAACTTGGCGAACTCGTGGGTACTGGTGGTCTTGAAGTCGGCCAACATGTGGGTCCAACGGGACAAGAGTTGCTCATGCTCCGAAATCCAGTCGGCCAGTATGGTAGCGCATTCTCCCTGATCTTTGCACCCTTCCAGTACCACAGAAGTGAGACTGCGTTGCTGCCAGTCAAGATCTTCGCGGAAGGAGGCACGCGCCATCGCCTGCCAGTGGTTGCCGACCGGCTGATGGTTGATCTGGTCGAGGAACCAGTGCAGATCAAGCTTGGCCCCGAGGCGATAGTAAACATTTGCGGCGCGCAGGATATCGGTCTTGTGCTCCGCGGCAATTTGCGCCAGATCCAGGCTGGAGAAGAGGCTGCTCATATGGGCGACCTGACGGGCAATGGCCTCCGGCACCTGTTTCTCCATCCACTTGGCGACAGCCTGACGATGCTCGGCCACTTCGCTCTCATCCATGACCTCGTAGAGGTGCTTCCCTAAGGTTTCGAACGCCGGGCGGAAGAAGGCGATGTTCTCGCTGATACTCCAGCTGCGATTGCGAGCACGCAGGAACCAGCGGGTGGCTCGGCGCACAATGCGGCGGCTGTAGAACATCAGTTCGAGCTGAGTCTGGGCATCCACCAGGTTGTCGCACCCTTCGATATCGCGCCACAGCTGGTTCATGCCAAACACTTCGCGGGCCATGGCAAAGCAGCAGGCCACTTCCGCCACCGAGGCTCCGGTCTCGTCCTTCATCCGGCTGGCGAAGTTGAGCCCCATGTCATTGACCAACATGTTGGCCACCCGGGTAGCGATGATCTCGCCGCGTAGCGGGTGATCGGCCAGCTGTGCACCAAACTGCTGCTGCACCTTGGCCGGGAAGCTGGTGACCAGCATGTTAGCGAGGAAGGGCTCGTCGGTCACTTCCGGGCAGTTGAGCTGCTCTTTCAGCACCATCTTGCCGTAGGCCACCAGCACTGCCAGTTCGGGGCGGGTCAGTCCCTGCCCTGCCGCCATCCGCTCGGAAAGCTCCTCATCGGATGGCAGGAACTCCAGCGCACGATCGAGCTTGCCTTCCCGCTCCAGCCCCTGAATAAAGCGCTGCTGCTCTTTCAGTTGTTCAGAGCCGCGGAAGCTGGTGACCGAGATGGACTGGGACTGGCGATAGGCGTTGGTGATCACGATCTGCGCCACGTCGTCGGTCATCTCATACAGCATCTGGTTACGCTGCTTGAGCGTCAGATCCCCTGCCGCCACCAATTGGTTGAGCAGGATCTTGATGTTCACCTCGTTGTCAGAGCAGTCCACCCCGCCCACGTTGTCGGTAAAATCGGTATTGATGCGACCGCCCTGACTGGCGTACTCCACCCGACCGAGCTGGGTAAAGCCGAGGTTGCCCCCCTCACCCACGATGCGGGCCCGCAGATCGCGACCATTGACCCGCAGAGCATCGTTACTGCGATCGCCCACCTCGGCATCGCTCTCGCGGGCGCTCTTCACATAGGTGCCGATGCCGCCATTCCACAGCAGGTCTACATTGAGGCAAATCAGCGCCTTGATCAGCTCGTTCGGCGCCATGCTGGTCTTGTCGGTGCCGAGCAGGGTCTGCATCTCGGGGCTCAGCTTGATGGACTTGGCCGAGCGCAGGAAGATACCGCCCCCTTGTGATATCAGCTCGCGGTTGTAGTCATCCCAGCTGGAGCCCGGCAGATCGAACAGGCGCTGGCGCTCGACAAAACTCTTGGCCGCATCCGGAGTGGGGTCAACGAAGATGTGCATGTGGTTGAACGCGCCCACCAGCCGGGTGTGCTCGGAGAGCAGCATGCCGTTGCCGAACACGTCGCCCGCCATGTCCCCAATCCCCACGCAAGTGAAGTCGGTGGTCTGGCAGTTGACGCCAATTTCACGGAAGTGACGCTTGACCGACTCCCAGGCGCCGCGGGCGGTGATACCCATCTTCTTGTGGTCGTAACCGACCGAGCCGCCGGAGGCGAATGCATCGCCGAGCCAGTGGCCATATTCGAGGCTTATTTCGTTGGCGATGTCGGAGAATGTGGCTGTGCCCTTGTCGGCAGCGACCACCAGGTAGTAGTCATCCTCATCGTGACGCACCACGGATTTGGGCGGGATCACCTCGCCGCCGATGATGTTGTCAGTCACATCGAGCAGACCGCGGATAAACAGGCGATAACAGGCCTTGCCCTCCTCCTGGATAACGGCGCGAGGCGCCCCCACCGGCATCTGTTTGCAGTAGAAACCGCCCTTGGCCCCCACCGGCACAATGACGGTGTTCTTCACCTGCTGGGCTTTCACCAGACCCAGCACTTCGGTGCGGAAGTCCTCTTTGCGATCGGACCAGCGCAGACCGCCACGAGCCACTTTACCCCAGCGCAAATGTACCCCTTCCACCCGCGGCGAGTAGACGAAGATCTCGAATTTCGGCAGCGGCAGTGGCATGTCGGTGATGCTGGACGGCGCCAGTTTGAAGGAGATGTAGGGCTTGATGTTGCCCGCCTTGTCCAGCTGGTAGTAGTTGGTGCGCAGGGTAGCGTCAATCATCTCCACATAGCGGCGGATGATGCGATCGTCATCCAGGTTGGCCACCTGATCCAGCTTGGCGGCCAGCTCCTCGTGCAACTTGGCCTGTACCTTGGCGTCCTGCTTGCCGGCCGGATCGAGGCGCTGTTCGAACAGGGTGAACAGCAATTGGGCAATATCCGGGTAGCGGGTCAGAGTCTCTTCGATATAGGACTGGCTGAAGGAGACGCCGGTCTGGCGCATGTATTTGGCATAGGCGCGCAGCACCGACACCTGACGGCCGGTGAGACCCGCCCCCAGCACCAGCCGGTTGAAGCCGTCATCTTCCAGCTGCTTGTTCCAGATGGCGGCAAAGGCTTGCTGGAAGCGTTGCTGACTCTGGGCCAGATCAAAGGGCTGCTCGCCGTGCAGCAACATGGAGAAGTCGAGGATCCAGAACAGATCGCCACCCGGAGTGCGTACCTGATACGGGGTCTCACCGATCACCCGCAGTCCCATGTTTTCCAGCATCGGCAGTACATCGGAGAGGTGAATGGGCTCGGTGCGATGGAACAACTTGAGCCGTACCCGACGATCGTTCTCCTCCTCCTGCGCGCGGTAGAACAGCATGCCGAGTGGCTCGGCTTCGCTCAGGTTATCGAGCGCCATGATGTCGGCCACGGCCGAGCCCGGCAGCACATCTTCCTTGTAAGCGCGAGGGAAGGCAGTGCTGAAACGGCGGCGCAACTCATTGCCACGGGCTTCGCCATAGTGGGAAAGCAGCACGGAGTCGAGTCTGTCGTCCCAGCTGCGGGCCGCTTCAATCAGGTTGTTCTGTACTTCGTTCACATCCACATCCACGTTATTGTTGTTGACCCGCACTATGTAGTGGGTCCGCGCCAGCACGCCTTCGGTGAAGTAGACGTTGAACTCCACCTCTTCATTGCTGCCAAAATATTTCTGCAAAATTTGCTGGGTCTTGATCCGCAGCGCCGTGTTGTAGCGCTCCTTGGTGACATAGACCATGCAAGAGAAGAAACGACCATAGACATCCCGGCGCACGAATAGCCGAAGCATGTCCCGCTCCTGCATCTCCAGTACGCCAAGGCCGGTAGCCAGTAGTTCCTCTTCACGGGCCTGGATCAGCTCGTCACGGGGATAGGTTTCCAGCACGTTGAGCAGCGCCTTGTAGGCGTGGGAGCCCTTCTCGTGACCGGAGGCGGCCATGATGCGCTCGAGTCGATGGCTGATGAGCGGGATCTGGGTCGCGCTGGTGTTGTAGATGGAAGAGGCGTAGAGACCGATGAAGCGATCTTCCCCGATCACCTTGCCATGCTCGTCAAAGCGCTTGATGCCAATGTAATCCACATAAGCCGGACGGTGCACCCGGGACTTGCTGTTGGATTTGGTGAGGATCAGCAGATCAGAACTCAGAGCGGCGTGACGGGCGCTGGCTGGCATGTTGCCAAGGCGCTGACCCACCTCCTTGATGGAGTTTTTCATCAGCCCCAGGCTGGAGCTCGCCTGCGGCAGGATCTCGTGATCCCCCTCCACCGCCTTGACGTCGTAACGGCGATAACCCATCAGGGTGAAGTTGTGGGCAGCCACCCATTTGAGGAAAGCAACGCAGGAGGCCACCTCCTCCTTGCTGACCGGGTGCTTGCGCTTGGGCAGTTCGTCAATGATCTCATTGAGCTTGGCCAGCATGGGCTGCCAGTCGCCGACTGCCAGTGCCACTTCACCTGCCACCGAGTTGAGCTCGGTAGCCAGCGCGGCCATCTGCTCCTCGCTGGTGAGGTGATCGATCTCGATAAGGAAGGCCGTTTCAACCGAGGTCTGCCCGTCGGTGTTGCCGAGCTCCAGAATGGCGTCAATCTTGCCATCCGCTCCACGAATGAGGTGCAGCGGTTGGTGCAGCATCATGTGGGCGGTGATATTGAGTCGCTTGAGCGCCATCCGGATGGAGTCGACCAGGAAGGGGGAGTCCTGCAGGATCACCTCGACGATGGTATGGGGCGATTGCCAGCCGTGACGGGTCAGCTCGGGATTGTAGACCCGGATGTAGGGATCAGTACCGCTGCGCTGATTGAGGGCATTCCACAGGCTCAGGGCCGCACCGTAGAGATCGCTGTCATTACGATCGTGCAGGTCGGAACTCGCCATGTTGCCGTAGAACTTGGCAACGAAGCGCTCGACCAGAGAGGCGCTGTTTTTGGGCAACTTTTGATGGATCAGGCTGAGAACGTTTTCGAGCAGAACTGAGGTAGGGGCGTCTTTCAATGCCATTTTTATATTCCTTATCGGACGACATTAACCACCGACGCAGAGGCAACCACCCTGGTTACCCGCTGGTGCAGAGTTGTTGCGAAGTGTAATGGCTTGGATAAGGGAAGGCGAGGAAAGGTGCTAACGAGATGTTAAAAACAAGGTGCAGATCACGGCTTAAACTGTGAGAAATTTTGCAAATAACCAAAAATACAGAAATTCCCACTACCTTTGTGCCAGTTTACCGGATAGATAGTGACGCAAAGCAGATAAACAGTCGGTAATCTGTTCGATTTTTGTTAATTTATGCGTTCGAGACTGATAAAGCGGTAATCGTCCTGGGTTTTCAGCCGAAAGTAGCCATGCACACCATTGATGGCGACAAAGGGGCGTATTTTTTCTATGCCAAGCTCCAGGGTCAACCCCTGTTCGCTGCGCACCACCAGCCGTCTGGCATGGCCCTGATACATCAGCATCACCTCGTCACTGCTCAATGAGAGCCGAAAAGTAAACTGCTTCACGCTTGCTCCTGATCACACGGCACATCAATGTGGGGCAAGAGCGTTATCGCCCCTGCCCCGTCGACACTTACTGCTGCAGCGCCTTGCTGACCTTCTCGAACAGATCCCTTGCCAGCCCCTCAAGGTTGGCAAGACGGGTCAGCTCGGCGCGGATCAGGGCCTTGCGCGCCTCATCCAGTCGCTTGAACTGGATAAGCGGAGTGATAAGGCGGGAGGCCACCTGCGGATTGACCTCGTTGAGCTCGATCAGCAGATCGGTCAGGAAGCGGTAACCGCTGCCATCCACCGCATGGAACTGCACCTGATTGCTCATGGCAAAACTGCCGATCAGCGCCCGCAGCCGGTTCGGGTTGCGAATGCTGAAAGTGGGGTGACTCATCGCCTGTTTCACTTCGCTCAGTACATCGGCAGCCGGTTTGCTGCCAATCAGCCGCAGCCAGTTGTCCAGCACCAGTCCATCCTTGGCCCACTTGCCCTCGAAATCGGCCAGCAGCGCGGCGCGGCATGGCAACAGATAGCCGTTGGCCACCTGCAGCGCCGCCAGGGTGTCGGTCATGTTGTCGGCGGTTGCGTACTGCTCGCGCACCAGCGCATCGGCATGCTCCGCATCCAGCGCAGCCAGATAGCCCAGCACCACCCCTTTAAGAGCCCGCTTGGCCATGTCGGCGTGCACCACCTGATAACCGTTCAGACGCAGGCTCTGATAGGTCGCCGCCAAGCGCGTGCCAAAGGCCTCGGCAAGACGGGTGTGGATCGCGTCGCGCACCTGATGGATGGCATCGATATCGGCCACCTCGAACAGCTCGGCCAGGGTCGCCTCACTGGGCAGCGCCAGGATCTCCGCCTTGAGGGCCAAATCGAGATCGCTGTCGTCCAGAATAGCGACGAAGGCGGCCAGCAGGGTTTGGGAGAGCTCAACCCCCTGCCCGTGCTGCACCCGTGCCACCCCGTCGAAGACCGCTTTGTTGATCAGCATCTGGGCCGCATCCCAGCGGGCAAACTCGTTGCGGGCAAAGCGCATCAGAAAGGCGAGCGCTTCGTCGCTGTAGTCATAGTGCAGCTTGACCGGCGCAGAGAAGTCCCGCAGCAGGGAGGGAACCGGCTTGACCGGCACCCGATCAAATTCGAAGGTCTGCTCCGCTTCCAGCACATCGAGCACGTTGCCGATAGCCTTTCCCTGATACTGCAACGGGATGACGGCACCCTGCTCGTCATAAAGCTCGATGTCGAGGGGGATATGCAGCGGCAGCTTCTGCGGCTGATCCTGAGTCGGCGGGGTGTGCTGGCTCACATGAAGGCGATAGATGCCGCTGGCGGCATCGTACTCGTCGGTCACGGTCAGTTCGGGGGTGCCTGACTGGCTGTACCAGCGGCGGAAACGGCCAAGATCGACACCGGAAGCATCCTCCATCGCCTGCACGAAATCATCGCAAGTAGCGGCCGAGCCGTCGTGACGCTCGAAGTAGAGACGCATACCGGCCTGGAAGGCATCTTCCCCCAGCAGGGTGTGCATCATGCGGATCACTTCCGACCCCTTCTCATAGACGGTCAGGGTGTAGAAGTTGTTCATCTCGATCACCACATCCGGGCGGATCGGGTGTGCCATGGGGCCGGCATCTTCCGCAAACTGCGGGCCGCGCACGGTACGCACGTTGTTGATGCGGTTGACGCCACGGGAGCCCAGATCGGAGGAGAACTCCTGATCCCGGAATACCGTCAGCCCCTCTTTCAGGCTGAGCTGGAACCAGTCTCGACAGGTGACGCGGTTGCCGGTCCAGTTGTGAAAATATTCGTGACCGATCACCCGTTCGATACCGTGGTAGTCGCCATCGGTAGCGGTGGCCGGATTGGCCAGCACGAACTTGGAGTTGAAGATGTTGAGCCCCTTGTTCTCCATGGCGCCCATGTTGAAGAAGTCCACCGCAACGATCATGTAGATGTCGAGATCATACTCGAGGCCGAAACGCTGCTCGTCCCAGCGCATGGAGTTGATGAGGCTCTCCATGGCAAAACCGGCGCGATCGAGGTTGCCCTTGTCGACGAAGATCTCGAGGGCCACCTTGCGGCCGCTCTTGGTGGTGTAGTGGCTGCGCTCCACATCGAAATCACCGGCCACCAGCGCAAACAGGTAGCTGGGTTTGGGGAAAGGATCCTGCCACTGCACGAAGTGACGGCCGCCATCCAGATCACCGCTGTCGACCTTGTTGCCATTGGAGAGCAGGAAGGGGAACTGGGCTTTGTCGGCAGTAATGCGGGTGCTGTAGCGCGCCAGAATGTCGGGGCGGTCCAGATAATAGGTAATGCGGCGAAACCCTTCGGCTTCGCACTGGGTACAGTAGGCATCACCCGATTTGTAAAGCCCTTCCAGCGCGGTGTTGGCGGCCGGATCCAGCAGGGTGACGATGGTCAGTACACATTCGGCAGACAGGTTGAACAGGGTCAGACTGCTCTCGCCTTGCTCGTAGTGGTCACAGGGAATGCCATCAATGGCAACGCTCTTGAGAGTCAGCTGTTCACCATCGAGGACGAGCGGCGCATTGTGCTCGCCGTTACGACGAATGCGGGTGATGGCGGTGACCTGGGTCAGCGGCTCCTGCAGTTGGAAATCGAGGTCGATGGTGTCGATCCAGTAGAGCGGCGCCTGATAATCCTGGCGATATTTGGCCGTCATGGCCTGGGGGTGATCGGTCATTATTGTCTGCTTCCACGCTTGTTAAAGGCGAGAAAGAGGCTGTCACAACCAACTGGCGGGGTCAAACAATTTGCATTACGTCAGATACGCCAGACAAAAAGAAAGGGCGACCGCAGTCGCCCTTGTACATTGGAGGTCGCCTTGTCAGCTGCGTTTGCTGACCTTGGCCAGATCCGCCGTGATATTGGCCGCTTCGATGAGATACTCATCGGGCGCTTCAAAATCAGCGGGCAGTTCATCCAGACTCTTCACCGCCGGCTTGCCAAGACGTGCCAGACGCTCGTTGGTACGTTTGAGCGCTTTCTCATCCTGTTTCGCCTGCTCTGCAACACGCTCCGCCTCGTTGAGGGAGACCGACTTCTTCTCCTTCTCCACCTTGTAGTCTGCAATATCCTGCATCACGTAGGCAAACTCGGGATCCTTGGCGATGCGGGCATCGTGGGCGGCCTGCAGCTTGGGCAGCAGAGTAGTGAAATTGCCCAGAGTCTGATAGTTGGCAGAGGCTATCTTGTCCCACGGCAGCGCATTGAACTCACGGCTTTCACCCGTCTCTTCCGGCGCAACCGGTGTCGGGAAGCTGATATCCGGCGCAACGCCCTTGTTCTGGGTACTCCCACCATTGATCCGGTAGAACTTGGCGATGGTGTACTGCACGTGACCCAGCGGCTGCTCGTAGAAGTCATAGACCTTGGCGAGGCTGCGATGCTGCTGCACCGTCCCCTTGCCGAACGAGTTTTCACCCAGGATCAGGGCTCGACCATAATCCTGCATGGCGGCAGCGAAGATCTCGGAGGCCGAGGCACTGTATCTGTCGATCAGCACCGACATGGGACCGCCGTAATAGACGTTGCCATCGTCGTCACCGTTGACCGTGATACGACCCATATGATCACGGATCTGAACAACAGGACCGCTGCCAAAGAAGAGACCACTCAGGGCAGAGGCTTCAGTCAGGGCGCCGCCGCCGTTACCGCGCAGATCGATGATCAGACCATCGATCTTCTGCTTGTTGAGGCTGGAGAGCTCCTTGATCACGTCGTCATGCAGATTGACGTAGAAACTCGGGATCTCGATGACACCAATCTTCTTGCCTTCGGCGTTAATCACCTTGGACTTGGCGGCTCTGTCTTCAAGGCGCACCTTGTCGCGGGTCAGCTCGATCTGCTCGGTCTTGGCGGTTGCGCCCTTGCCGCGCTGAATTTCAAGCTTGACCTTGCTCCCCTTGGGCCCCTTGATGAGCTCGACCACGTCATCGAGACGCCAGCCGATCACATCAACAATCTTGCCATCTTCCTGCCCTACCCCGGTGATCTTGTCATCGGGCTTGAGGTGGTTAGATTTGGCAGCCGGGCCACCGGGCACCAAAGAACGGATGACGGTAAAGTCATCTTCCGCCTGTAACACGGCCCCGATCCCTTCCAGCGAGAGGTTCATCTCGGTGTTGAAACGATCGGCACTGCGCGGGGAGAGGTAACTAGTGTGTGGTTCGATGGCGCGAGCGAAGGAGTTCATGAAGAGCTGGAAGACATCTTCGCTCTCGGTCTGGGACATCCGCTTGATGGCGTTGTTGTAACGCTTGCCAAGCAGCTCCTTGATCTCGGGCCACTCCTTGCCGCTGAGCTTTAGGCTCAGGGCATCGAACTTGACCCGCTGACGCCACAGCTCGTTGAGCTCTGCTTCATCTTTGGGCCAAGCCGCCCCTTCCCGATCAAACACATAGTTGTCGGTCTGGGTAAAATCGAAAGGAGTATCAAGCAGTTTGAGGGCGTATTCGAACCGCTCATAACGCCGCTGCTGACTCAGGTTGAACATCTCGTAGGCGGGAGCCAGACGGCCTCTTTCGAGGTCGGTGTCAAAACCGTTACGGTACTTTTCAAAACGGCTGATATCAGAGGCCAAAAACAGGTTGCGGCTGTAGTCCAGATTCTCCAGATATTTATCGAAAATCACGGAGGAAAAGGCATCGTCCAGCTTGAACTGTTTGTAGTGCGAGCGGGTAAACAGATTGGTAATTCGCTTGCTGGCCGTAGCATGTTGGCTCTCTTGAGCCAACACAGGCAAATCACTCTCCTTGAGCACCGGCTCGATGGCCTGTGCAAGCCCGGCAAGCGCCAGGCTACAGGCAACGAGGGAAAAACGAATTACGCCATGCTTCAACATTTGTCTCCTTAGAGAACCAAGTGCTCTGATTTGACCCGCACCATCATGCCGGTCTGCAGTTGGACCTGTACATCGTCCTTGGTTACTTCCTTGATGGTTGCCGGAACCGGGAATTTACCCATAACGACGCGCACATCCTGGCCCACTTTCAGCGTAGCGGCATCCACTTTAACCAGCGGAGCGTCAGCGACCGGTGCCTTGGCGGCAGCTTTCGGCTTGGCAGCTACATCAGCTTTCTCGGTTTTGCGCACAGCAGGACGACGGGGCTTCTTGGCCTTCTCATCCTTCTCTTTGGTATTGGTACGACGGCTGGCGAATACGCGCTCTTTGCTCTCTTTCAGAGCTTGCTTGGCGTGTTCGATGTGCTCTTCGGTCAGC
The DNA here is from genome assembly GCF_049173735.1 of Aeromonas sp. 602396. Classification (NCBI taxonomy): domain Bacteria; kingdom Pseudomonadati; phylum Pseudomonadota; class Gammaproteobacteria; order Aeromonadales; family Aeromonadaceae; genus Aeromonas; species Aeromonas sp. 602396. The sequence goes on from NZ_JAAKSD010000006.1 coordinate 170,224, forward strand.
AGCTCGCCCGGGTTGCCATCCAGATCAACGCGAGCCTGGCCAGCTTTGAGACCGTGCAGGTAGCGCCAGCTGGAGGTGTATTGACGCAGTGCGGAACGCAGCATGGTCTTGGAGACTCTGGCATCGTCAGCAAGACGCTCGGCCAAATCCTGGAAGATGCCAATCTTGAGCGGCTTGGCCTCTCCTTCAGCAACGAAGCAGGCCGGGAATTTCTCGACCAGGTAGGCAACGATCTCTTTACTGTTCTTCAGCTTCTCAGTGTTTTCCATGTATAACCTTGGCTTTCATATAAACGCACGGGCACGTCCCGAGCACAACAAAGGCCCCATTATAGAGAGCTTGGGGCCTTTTGCGAACCATCTAGCAATGACTTAGAGCATGCTTTCCAAAATTTGCACCGTTTCTTCGAGGCCAATCCGGTCTTCCTGGTTGAAACGGTTAAAAATCGGACTATCGATATCGAGTACCCCGATGATCTCGCCACCACGGCGCACCGGGATCACGATTTCCGAGTTGCTCGCGCCATCGCAAGCGATGTGACCATCGAACTGGTGGACATCGTCAATGAGCTGGGTTCTCCCCTCTGCCACTGCCGTACCACACACCCCGCGGCCGACCGGGATCCGCACGCAGGCCGGTTTGCCCTGAAATGGCCCCAATACCAGGGTCTCGCCCTGCAACAGATAAAAACCGACCCAGTTGATCTCCGCCAGCTCCTGATTCAGCAGTGCGGAGAGGTTGGCCAGATTGGCAATCAGATCGGTTTCCCCCTCCAGCAGCGCCTTGGCCTGCTGGTTGAGGGTGCGATAAAATGGTTGTTTTTCAATCATGATTAAATGAACTTCACTCCCTGATGGTTTGGGGAAGGTAACGCCTGGCCGGGAAATTTCAAATATTTTTTCCACTCCCCGCTCCTTGCGCCGTTATTCCCGGGCAACGGAAAGCGCCAATTGCTGGCGTTGACCATTACTCCACTCGATATTTAACAACCAGATCATGACGGGTGATGTACAACTCCCCACCTGGGTTACCCCCTGCCACTGTCCGTCTATTTGTTCAAAGTTCACCGGAATGGTGCCCATAAACATATCTTTGCCTTCGAGTGTCGCTTTCACCGGTTTGATGGCCGGATCGCCGCCGCTAATAGCGATGACAAAGTCATGTTCAGCGCGCAGCGGTAATTCCTTGATGGCGACCGTCAGCGACTTGTCACCAATCAGCGCGCTGCAAGGGGTGTGGGAAAGATCACAAATCTGATCTTTTGTCTGGTCAGCAGAGACGCTGTTATCGACCGAAAACCAGGTGCGATAGGCCATCAGCGCCAATAACAGCGCCAATACCAGTACGAGGTGCAAAACTTTACGTGCGGTAAGTCTCTCTTTCATCAAAAACAGCCCGATTAAGATGCAATTAAAATAGTTTTTTGTGATCTCGAACAAGGTAAAAAACTGCCATATCGAGACCGGACGGAGCCAAATATATCACTGTTTATACTGTTATTTTACCTGTCACTTCAGTATCATTCCCATGCAGTTTTCATTTAGCCATCTTTTGCTTTTCCTTTCGTTAACAGATGTTAACAACTGGTCGGCGGTGGCTGATGAAGCCAGTCCGGTTCTCCGGATACAAAACCAAACAACAGCAGCATCGGAAGCGGAATATAACGATGAGCCATACAACTAACCATCCTGAGTACAACTACACCGTTGTTCGCCAGTTTACCGTCATGACGATTGTCTGGGGAATTGTCGGCATGTCGGTTGGCGTACTGATCGCAGCCCAGTTGATCTGGCCTGCCCTCAACTTCGAGACCCCGTGGCTGACTTACAGTCGTCTGCGGCCCCTCCATACCAACGCAGTGATCTTCGCCTTCGGCGTCAGTGCACTCATGGCCACCTCGTTTTACGTGGTGCAGCGCACCTGTCAAACCAGACTGTTTGGTGGCCCGCTGGCAACCTTCGTCTTCTGGGGCTGGCAAGCAATCATCCTCTCTGCCGCCATCTCTCTGCCGCTGGGTTACACCTCCGCCAAAGAGTATGCCGAGCTGGAGTGGCCGATTGATATCGCCATCACTGTGGTATGGGTCGCCTATGCCATCGTCTTCTTCGGCACACTGATGAAGCGCACCACCTCCCACATCTATGTGGCGAACTGGTTCTTCGGCGCCTTCATCATCACCGTTGCGGTGCTGCACATTGTCAACAACATGGAAGTGCCCCTCTCCGGCATGAAGTCCTACTCCATGTACTCCGGCGCCATGGACGCCATGGTGCAGTGGTGGTATGGCCACAACGCGGTAGGCTTCCTGCTGACCGCCGGCTTCCTGGGGATGATGTACTACTTCGTGCCCAAGCAGGCGGGTCGTCCGGTTTACTCCTATCGCCTCTCCATCGTCCACTTCTGGGCGCTGATCTCCCTCTATATCTGGGCCGGTCCGCACCACCTGCACTACACCGCACTGCCTGACTGGGCTCAGTCGCTGGGCATGGTGATGTCCCTGATCCTGTTCGTACCCTCCTGGGGCGGCATGATCAACGGCATCATGACCCTCTCCGGTGCCTGGCACAAACTGCGTTATGACCCCATCCTGCGCTTCCTGATCGTCTCCCTCTCTTTCTACGGCATGTCGACCTTCGAAGGCCCGATGATGGCGATCAAAACCGTCAACGCCCTCTCCCACTACACCGACTGGACCGTTGGTCACGTTCACTCCGGTGCGCTGGGCTGGGTTGCCATGGTCTCCATCGGTGCTGTCTATCACCTGATCCCGAACTTGTTCGGCCAGGGCAGGATGTACAGCGTCAAGCTGATCAACGTTCACTTCTGGCTGGCGACCGTGGGCACCGTGCTCTACATCGTTGCCATGTGGATTTCCGGCGTGATGCAGGGCCTGATGTGGCGTGCAGTCAACGAAGACGGCACCCTGACCTACAGCTTCGTTGAAGCGTTGCAGGCATCCTATCCCTTCTATTTCGTGCGCTTCCTGGGTGGCTGCTTCTTCGTCACCGGCATGTTGCTGATGGCTTACAACGCCTATCGCACCATCACTGCGCCCAAAGGTTCTCTGGAACCTGTCGCCCAGCCAGCATGATTGAAGAGGTCAACCCATGAGCAACAATAACCGTCACGAAATATTTGAAAAAAGCGTTCCCATGCTGGTGGTCGGCATCATCTTCGCCATCAGTCTGGGGGGCCTGGTTGAAATCACTCCGCTGTTCTTCCAAAAGCAAACCACCGAGCCGGTGGAGGGCCTCAAGCCCTACACCGCTCTGCAGATGGAAGGACGCGACATCTTCATTCGCGAAGGCTGCACCAACTGCCACAGCCAGATGATCCGTCCGTTCCGTGCCGAAACCGAGCGTTACGGTCACTACTCGGTCGCCGGTGAGAGCGTCTGGGAACACCCCTTCCTGTGGGGTTCCAAGCGTACAGGTCCGGATCTGGCCCGTGTCGGTGGCCGGTACTCCGACGAGTGGCACAAGGTTCACCTGATCAACCCGCGCGATGTGGTACCGGAATCCAACATGCCCGCCTATCCCTGGCTTGATACCAATGTGCTGACTGGCGAGATGACCGGCAAAAAACTGGCGCTGTTCCGCGATCACTTCGGTGTGCCCTATACCGACGCCGATATTCAGGGTGCTGGCGAAGCCGTCAAGGGCAAAACCGAGCTGGATGCGCTGGTGGCCTATCTGCAATCACTGGGTCATGCCCTGAAATAAGGAGGCGAAAATGGACTACGGCACATTTCGCGGTCTGTATACCTTGCTGTTGATGGCCATCATGATTGGCATCATCGTCTGGGCCTACAGCAAACGCCGCAAGACCTCTTTCGACGAGGCTGCCAATTTGGTTTTTGCCGATGATGAGCAACCCGGTGCTGATAAAAAGAACGCAGGAGCGAAACAATAATGAGCACTCTGTTTAGCATTTTTGTGACTGTCATCAGTCTGGGAACCATCCTCGGCTGCTTCTTGCTGCTGATGTGGTGCCGCAAGGACAAGATGGGTGTTGAAGAAGGCAAATCGATGGGTCACTCCTTCGATGGCATCGAGGAGATCAACAACCCGCTGCCGAAGTGGTGGACTTACATGTTCCTCTTCTTCATCGTCACCGGTCTGGTTTATTTGATCGCCTTCCCGGGGCTTGGCAACTTCAAAGGCCTGCTGGGCTGGCAAAGTTCCAACCAGGACGTGCGCTCGCTGGCCGAGTCCAAAGCTGCAACCGAATCGGCCAAGGCTGAAGGTCGCGCGGTGGAGTATGACCGTGAGGTCGCCAAGGCTGACGAGATCTACGGCGCCAAGTTCCGTGAACTCACCTACGAAGCGGATGGCAAAACCTATCGTGCCATCACCGAGATCGCCAAGGATCCGGAAGCCCTGAAAGTGGGTCAGCGTCTGTTCCTGCAGAACTGCTCCCAGTGCCACGGCTCTGACGCCCGCGGTGGTCGCGGTTTCCCGAACCTGACCGACAGCGAATGGCAATGGGGCGGCCAGCCTGATCAAATCAAGACCACCATCATGGGCGGTCGTCAGGGGATCATGGCTGCCTGGGGTGAAATCCTCGGCAAAGATGGCGTTCAGGAAGTGGCCTCCTATGTGCTGAGCCTCTCCGGTCGCAAGGTCGACCTGGTGGAAGCGAAGAAAGGTGAAGCACGCTTTGCCATCTGCGCTGCCTGCCACGGGGCCGATGCCAAGGGCGGTGTTGCCGTCGGTGCGCCAGATCTGACCAACAACACCTGGCTCTACGGTGGCTCCCGCGAAGTGGTGGTACAAACCATCACCCACGGTCGTCACGGTGTGATGCCAGCCTGGAAAGACATTCTGGGTGAGGACAAGGTTCACCTGCTGGCCTCCTACGTTTACAGCCTGTCTCATCAACAGTCTGCCAAATAAGGTTCGCCCGTAACGTTGTAACATGTGATAAACACGTGATTACACAGCAAAAAGCCTCGACTCCTCGAGGCTTTTTGTTATCTTGTGTTGCGTAAAAACCATCTTCCACGTTAATCATTCGTTTCATGGCAGTAGCAATCATGACCCAACCTCTATCCAAACCGTGGTATCGCCAATTCTGGCCCTGGTTTATCATCGCCCTCCCCACTGCCGCCGTTGTCGGCAGCATCGCCACCGCCATCATCGCCAGCAAGGATGGGGTCAATCTGGTGGCCGAGGACTATTACAAACAAGGGAAAGAGATCAATCAGGACTTGAGCAAGTTTGACCGCTCCGAAGCACTCAATATCCGCTTTGTGCTGGAGGTTGACGGCAACGAGCTGATCCTCAAACCCATCAGCGGTGACATTCCTGCCGGGCAAGCTCTCTATCTCTCATTGTTCCACCCGACCTTGGCCGGTCAGGACAGCGAACACATGATCACCGCCGATGCGAGCGGCACCTATCGCCTCCATTTCGACAAGCCGCTGGTCGGCAAGTGGCACATTCGGGTCGATGCTTTCGATCACGAGTGGCGATTGCAAGAGACCGTCCAGTTGCCCACCCAGGCCCCTGTCGAACTCGACCCGAAAGGACGCTAAGCCATGACCGGCTGTTCTCACTGTGGCGAGCCGGTGTTCGCCAGCGCCCCTGCAGCTTGCATTCTGCATTCAGGGAGGCATAACGCATGACCCCCTGCTTTCACTGTGGCGAGCCGGTACCCGCTAATAGTGGCTATTCCCTCGAGATAAAGGGGATTGTTCGCCCCATGTGCTGCCCCGGTTGTCAGGCGGTGGCAGAAACCATCATGGAGTGCGGCCTCGCCAGTTACTACGATCACCGCACCGCTCCTGGCACCAAGGGCGATCTGGTGCCCGAAGAGCTGGCCGCCCTCACCCACTACGATCTGGCAGAAGTGCAACAGGAGTTTGTCACCGACAGCGGTACCCTTCGCGAAATCCAGCTGACAGTTGAAGGGCTCACCTGCGCCGCCTGTGCCTGGCTTATCGAACGCCACCTGATGACCCTTGGCGGCTTGCGCTACATCAACGTCAACACCACCACCCACCGGGCCCGCATCAAGTGGGATCCGGACCAACTCTCCCTGAGTGACATCCTCAAGGGATTTGCCCAGATCGGCTATCGGGCCTACCCGTTCCAGACCCATCAACAGGAGGCGCTCTACGCCAAAGAGGTGCGCAGCTATATGTTCCGGCTGGCTCTGGCGGGGCTGGGCTCAATGCAGGTGATGATGTGCGCCGTGGCTCTCTACATGGATCTCTTCATCAGCGTTGAAGATGAGTTCATGGTCTACTTCAAGTGGATAAGCCTGCTGCTCTCCACCCCCATCATGATCTACTCGGCCCAGCCCTTTTACGTGGGGGCCTGGCGCAGCCTGAAGCAGGGTCACCTGTCGATGGATGTGTCGGTGTCGCTGGCGCTGATCGGGGCTTTTATCGCCTCCATGTGGGCCACCGTGTTCAATACCGGTGAGGTCTATTACGACTCCATCACCATGTTCGTCTTCTTCCTGCTGCTGGGGCGCTTTCTCGAGTTGCGGGCCCGGCGCAAGGCGTCGGAGTCGAGCTCCAACCTGGCGCGACTGGTGCCCATCATGGCGACCCGCATCGATGAGGAAGGGGAACATGAGGTAGCGGCCAAGACCTTGCAGGTCGGCGATCGGGTACGTGTGCTGGCTGGCGCCACCTTGCCGGCGGATGGCATCATTGTCGAAGGGCAAGCCAGCCTCAACGAATCCATGCTGACCGGTGAACAGCTGCCCCTGCTCAAACAGCGCGGTGATCAGGTCTATGCCGGCACCATCAACACGGATGCCCCGCTGCAGATCCGGGTCAGCCACCGTATCGAAGAGTCGCGGATCGCCCAGATCATGCGGCTGCAGGATCACGCCCTCGATGATAAACCGGCCATCGCCCAGATGGCGGATCAGCTGTCGCGCCACTTTATTCTGGTGCTGCTGATCATTGCCGCCGCGGTTTGGACTTTCTGGCACTTCCATCAACCGGATCAGGCGTTCTGGGTCACCCTCGCCGTGCTGGTTGCCACTTGCCCCTGTGCCCTGTCGCTGGCCACTCCGACGGCGCTAACCTCGGCCACCGCCAATCTGACCCGCAACGGCATTCTGCTGCGCCGTGGTCATGTGCTGGACGTGCTGACCAAGGCAAACCGGATCGTGATGGACAAGACTGGCACCCTGACCACCGGTGAGATCAGTCTGACCGGCACCACCACCTTGGCAGAGATGGACGAGACGCACTGCCTCGCCATCGCCCGGGCCATGGAGGCGCAATCCGAGCACCCCATAGCTCGCGCCTTCCGGCTACCTGCCGACAGTATCAGTGTGCTGCCATCCGCCCGCGAGATCACCCCTGTCATCGGTCACGGCATCACAGCGCTGGTGGATGGCGTACGTTACCGCATCGGCAGTGCCCGCTGGCTTGGGCTGGATCCGGCGCAAGAACGCGGCCGCGGTCTGGCTATCTATCTGGCCGACGAGCAGCAGGTCTTGGCCCGCTTCAATCTGGAAGATACCCTGCGCCCCGATGCCAGGGCGCTGATCGCGGCATTCAAGGCGGCAGGTCTGCAAACTACCGTGCTGACTGGCGACAGCTCTTTTCAGGCAGACGAGATTGCCCGCGAGCTGGGCGTGGATGAGCTGGTCAAGGGGGTCTCACCCGATGGCAAGCTGACCTACCTCAAGGCCCGGGAAGCCCAGGGGGATATCAGCATCATGGTGGGCGATGGCATCAACGACGCCCCGGTACTGGCCGGAGCGCACGCCTCGTTTGCCATGGCTGGTGGCACCGATCTGGCGAAAAACAGCGCCGATGCCATCCTGCTGGCCGATGACCTGAGCCGACTGCTCGAGGCCAGAGTGCTGGCAATGCGTACCCGCAAGATCATCATCGAGAACTTCGCCTGGTCCATCGGTTACAACCTGCTGGTGTTGCCGCTGGCGGCCTGCGGCTGGCTGCCCCCCTATCTGGCGGCGGCGGGCATGTCGCTCAGCTCACTCATCGTGGTAACCAACTCCATGCGCCTCAACCGATGAGGCTGGTGGCGGAAAATAGCTGAAAATGTGGCCTGCCTTCGATGCAGGCCACATTTCTAATTGATAGCGGCTGGCCCCCTGCCCGAACAGGGTTACCATAGGGGACGCTTGCCAAGGAAGAACGCCAAGGTACCTCTCATGAATATAATTTTTGTCCTGATCCCCATCGCCATCCTGTTTGTGATCATCGCCGGGGTCGTCTTCTTCTGGGCCATTCGCTCCGAGCAGTTTGAAGATCTCGACCGGCAGGGTTCCAACATCCTGTTTGACGAAGAGCAACCCACCCACAAACCCGCAAAGCCTGCTGACCATGACCCACAACCTTGATCTGGCCGGCGCCCTGCTGGTCGGACTGGCAGGCTCCGCCCACTGCATCGGCATGTGTGGTGGCGTCTCCGCCGCGCTCTCCATGGCAATCCCCGCCAACAAACAACACTTCTGGGGGCGGCTCGCCTATCTGCTCAACTACAACCTCGGCCGGATCCTGAGCTATGTCATTGCAGGTGCACTGGTGGGCGGCCTGCTCGCAACCACCAGTGAGCTGGGCGCTGGCAAACACGCTATTGCCGGCTTGCGTCTCGTGGCAGCGCTATTGATGATTGCGCTTGGTCTCTATCTGGCGGGCTGGTGGCAAGGGATCTTGCTGCTGGAGCGGCTCGGCGCCAGATTTTGGCCACGTATCAAACCGCTGGCGGGCAAATTTATCCCCTTCACCTCACCTGTGCAGGCACTGCCCTTTGGCATGGTGTGGGGTTGGCTCCCCTGCGGGCTGGTCTACTCCATGCTGACCTGGAGCGCAGCGGCGGGTTCGGCCAGTGGCGGGGCGCTCATCATGCTATTTTTTGGCCTCGGCACCCTGCCCACCCTGTTTGCGTTGGGCGGGCTCGCCGATCGCCTGAGATACTGGCTCACCCTGCGCAGTTTGCGCCTTGGCGGTGCCCTGCTGCTCATTTTGTTCGGGGTGCATACCTTCTGGATTGGCATTGCTTCCTTTTGAAACCCTATCCAAAACGGATGAGTTGATGGTAAACTTGTTTGATATAAATCAATTATTCGTATGAGCCTATGATCCCGGAAAAGAAACCTGGCAGACGTATCCAGAGCGGTGGCTGTGCAATTCATTGCCAGGATTGCAGCATCAGTCAGCTCTGTATTCCCTTCACTCTGAACGACAACGAGCTTGATCAGCTGGACAGCATCATCGAGCGCAAGAAGCCGATCCAGAAGGGTGAAGAGCTGTTCAAGGCTGGCGATGAGTTCAAATCGCTCTATGCCATCCGTTCCGGGACCATCAAGTCTTACACCATCACCGAGCAAGGGGATGAGCAGATCACCGCGTTCCACCTCGCTGGCGATCTGGTCGGTTTTGATGCCATCCACAAACAAGCACACCCCTCCTTCGCCCAGGCGCTGGAAACCGCCATGGTGTGCGAGATCCCCTTTGAAGTGCTGGATGATCTCTCCGGCAAGATGCCCAAGCTGCGCCAGCAGATCATGCGTCTGATGAGCAACGAAATCATGGGCGATCAGGAGATGATCCTGCTGCTCTCCAAGAAGAATGCCGAAGAGCGCCTCGCCGCCTTCCTGCACAATCTGTCGGTACGCTTCTCCGAACGCGGCTTCTCCGCCAAGGAGTTCCGTCTATCCATGACCCGTGGTGACATTGGCAACTATCTGGGGCTGACCGTTGAGACCATCAGTCGTCTGCTCGGCCGTTTCCAGAAGTCCGGTCTCATCAGCGTTAAAGGCAAATACATTACCGTACTGGATCAGGTCGCGCTGGGCATGATGGCCGGTGCAACTCGCCCGCCCTGCGGCTGATTTTTCCGCTTACCCTCTCACTTTTTTCCTGCTTTCCCTGCCGGATCCTTTCCTCTGGAATGTGATCCGGTACGTTCCCCATACCCTCCTCCTGCGCTAAGCTGTAATGGCTAAGATTCTGCTGTCATTGGACTTTTCCAAGGAGGAGAAGATGGTCAAATATCAGAATATTCTGGTGGTTATCAATCCAGAAGAGGAGCGCCAAATCGCCCTCGAACGGGCAGTCAAAGTCGCCGAGCTGGACGAAAACGCCCATCTGACCCTGCTGCTCACCATCTATGACTTCTCGTATGAAATGACCGCCATGCTCTCGGTGGACGAGCGGCAAGAGATGCGCGACGGCGTCATTTCACAGCGACGTGAGTGGCTGGACGAGATCCTGACCCCCTATCGGGCACAGGGGATCGAGTGCGAAGTGAAAGTGGTCTGGCACAATCGTCCCTTCGAGTGCGTGATCCAGGAGGTGCTGGAGCAGCGCCACGATCTGGTGGTCAAAGCCACTCACCATCACAGCTTCCTGCAAACCTTCATCTTTACCCCCACCGACTGGCACCTGCTGCGCAAATGCCCCTGTCCGGTGCTGCTGGTCAAAGAGGGTCACTGGCAACGGGGCGGCAACATCATCGCCGCCATCAACTGCTCAAGTGACGATCCGGATCAGAAACTGCTCAACGAACGGATCACCCAAGAGGGAAGCGACATCGCCGAGCTGCTGGGCTCCAATCTCTATCTGGTCAACACCTACCCGGGCACCCCGGTCAACGTGGCCATCGAGCTGCCAGAGTTTGATCCCAACGCCTACAACGAAGCTATCCGCAAGCACCACGAAAGCCTGCTGCTAAGCCATGCCGACAAGTTCGGGATCGGTCATCTCTGGACTCGGGTAGCAGAGGGGCTACCGGAAGAGGTGTTGCCGGATATGGCCGAAGAGCTCAAGGCGACCCTGATGATCATGGGCTGCGTCGGCCGTACCGGGCTTTCTGCAGCTTTGCTCGGCAATACCGCCGAACATGTGATTGACCGCCTCTCCTGCGACATCCTGATCCTCAAACCGGCGGACTACAGCTGCCCGGTCGACAGTCGTCGCAATCAATCATAAGGTGCCTGGCACCTTGCCCTCCCCCGGGACATGGCTATAATAACGCGCTTATTTGTGTCCCGGGTTTTACGAGCATGCTAGAAGAGCTGAACGCCAAAGAAAAATACAGTTTTAACAAACTGCAGAAGCGCCTGCGGCGCAACGTGGGTCAGGCCATTGCCGACTTCAACATGATTGAAGAGGGCGACAAGGTCATGGTCTGCCTCTCAGGCGGCAAGGACAGCTTCGGTATGCTCGACATACTGATGAGCCTCAAAGCCAGCGCCCCCATCCATTTCGATCTGGTTGCCGTCAACCTGGATCAGAAGCAGCCCGGTTTCCCCGAGCATGTGCTGCCCGAGTATCTGGATTCCCTCGGCATCGAGTACAAGATTGTTGAAGAGGATACCTACTCCATCGTCAAGGAGAAGGTACCGGAAGGCAAAACTACCTGCTCTCTTTGCTCACGGCTGCGCCGCGGTATTCTCTACCGCACCGCCCAAGAGCTGGGTTGCACCAAGATTGCCCTTGGCCACCACCGCGACGACATCCTCGAGACCCTGTTCCTCAACATGTTCTACGGTGGCAAGCTCAAGTCCATGCCGCCCAAGCTGGTGAGCGACGATGGCAAGAACGTGGTGATCCGCCCGCTGGCCTACTGCAAAGAGAAGGATCTGATCCGCTACGCCGACGTCAAAGCCTTCCCCATCATTCCGTGCAACCTGTGCGGCTCGCAGGAGAACCTGCAGCGTCAGGCCATCAAACAGATGATGCAGGATTGGGATCGCCGCTTCCCCGGTCGTATCGAAACCATGTTCACCGCCATTCAGGACGTGATCCCGAGCCACCTGCTCGACCACAAGCTGTTTGACTTCAAGAGCATCAACCGCGACTCCGGCATCATCGATGGCGGCGACAAGGCCTTTGATCCGCCCGATATGCCAAAGGCGCCGCTGCTGGATATCGACGAGATGGACATGCTGGATGTGATTGAAGTGCGCTAAGCCGCGCTCACAGGGCAAACGCCACACAATAAAAAAGGAGCGATAATCGCTCCTTTTTTGCTTTCTTGACCTGCCTGTTACCAACGTGACAACACCATCGGCATCAGTCCTTGTGCAGCCAGGGGGTCAGTCGCAGCACGTCACCCTGCAGGCGCAGTTGCCCGGCAGCGAACGCGGCCAGTTGCTCATTGCTCAGCAACAGGTGGCCTTCCTGCCAGGGCAGCGCCTCCTGACGGGCGCCATCAATCAGATAAGCAGTGCCGCTCTGCTGCACCAGGGTAATGCGTACCCCTTCCATCTTCGGCAGGAAGTGCTTGCCGACCATGCCCGCCATCTTGTCGAGCAGCGACTGCATCTGCTGCTGACGGGCCGCCAGCTCGGCCAGCGGCAGCTCGGGCCCTTTCGGCGCATCAGCCATCACCTGTACCGTCATATCGCAAGTGGCGTGCTCTTCTTTAAGGCCAACGGTCACGATCCCCTTGTCGAGGTTGAGATCCTCATCAAAAGGCAGGCGCAGTTCGCTATCGACCGTTACCTCGCCCGCGACCTCCTTGCTGTTGGTTGCAACCCGGGCAAAGGTGAGGCCGCAGCGCTGACCATTTTGCGGATCGGTCAGATAAAACCCCAGTCTGGCGTGACCAAACTCCCCTTTGGCAAAGGTCTTCATCTGGCTGTAGAAGGTGCTGTATTGCAGATCCAGCACCGGCTCAGCCAGCGCCAGCCCAGGCAGCAAGAGCGTGGCCAGCAGACTCTGGCGCACAGCCTTGGTCACTCCATATCGACGGGTCATTCAACATCCTTTTGCATCATGCATTGAAATGGTTAGGGCCTTCTGTCACCTCGTTAACCTCTACCCCCACCCCGCAGAGATCCCGATAGAGGATCCCCTTGCAGTTGAAATAGAGCGGTGCCACCCAGATAAGCCCCAACCCCATGGGGATCAGAGCCAGGAAGAAGAGCGCGGTCATCACGCCGTGGAACAACACAATGCTGGGCCAGCCGCGCGCAAAGAGCTTGAGAGAGACCAGAATGGCCTGGGGCGGCGTCAGGCCGCGCTCCAGCACCAGAGGTACGGTAAAGAGCAGCCCCATGCCGATCAGGGCCGAGGGAATGAATGAGAGTACGGCGGGCAATCCCAGCAGATCGAATAGCGGGCCAAACAGGCTGGTGAGCAGACTGCCAAGCAGGCTCAACATGCCGAGGCGTACAAAGTGGCGGAAGAAGTCGAACACCTGGTTGGCACGGGCGCGCACCCCGACCGACTGCTGCAACCCCAGCATATCGAGGGAGCTGGTCATGGGGGCCATCACCACCGTCATCAACAGGCTCAGCACCATGGCCACATTCATCTGGCTGTCATCCCCCAGATAGGGCAACAGCAGCACATTGCTGAGCAGGATCCAGATCGCCGTCACCCCGACAATCGCCAGCAGCAGGCCAAATCCGGTACGGCGGGTCTGTTGCCATCCCTCCTGGATGACCCCTTTCAGATCAAGGCGGTAGCCCTGGTTCAGAGACTGCTCAAGGGAGCCGCCAATACGCATTTTATTACTCAATTGACTATCCAATATCGAAAACGACCAAATCAGGTGGCACATTATAGCGATTTGGTCTGCTATTCGTAGCCGTTTTTCCTGCACACTTGCGGCTAATTCGGGCCAAAAAGCCTTTAATTTCATGTGTCGGCTGCATAGAATGCGGCCCTCTTTCAACACGATGGCCACTGGCTGGGGTGAGACTGGCGGATGATGAACAATCCACAGGTAATTGTCGCGCTGAACAAGATCAGCAAAAAATACGATGGCAAGGTGATCCTGAGTGACCTTGACCTTGAAATCTATGACGGTGAATTTCTTACCCTGCTGGGCCCCTCCGGCTGTGGCAAGACCACCCTGCTGCGCCTGCTGGCCGGGCTCGAATCGGTCGACGGCGGCACCATCCATCTGGCCGGTGACGAGATCACCCATATCCCCGCCGAACACAGGCACATCAACACCGTGTTCCAGAGCTATGCGCTCTTCCCTCATATGACGGTGTTTGAAAACGTCGCCTTTGGCCTCGAGATGCAGAAAGTACCGGCCAGCGAGATCCGCCAGCGGGTCGAGGAGACTCTCGCCATGGTACAGCTCACCGAGCTGGCCAATCGCCGCCCGGATCAGCTCTCCGGCGGTCAGCAGCAACGGGTCGCCATCGCCCGCGCCGTGGTCAACAAGCCCCGCCTGCTGCTGCTCGACGAATCCCTCTCGGCGCTCGACTACAAGCTGCGCAAGCAGATGCAGAGCGAGCTCAAGGCGCTGCAGCGTCGCCTTGGTATCACCTTTGTCTTCGTTACCCATGATCAGGAAGAGGCGCTCACCATGTCTGATCGCATCCTGGTGATGGAGGGCGGCAAGATCATCCAGCGCGGCACCCCGCGCGATATCTACGAATCGCCAGCCAACCTGTTCGTGGCCCGCTTTATCGGCGAGATCAATGTGATGGATGGCAAGCTGATCAGCCAGCGCGAGCCCGGTATCTGGCAGGCCGAGGTAGAGGGGCGCGAATGCCTGCTCCATACCACCTTGCCGTTCCAGCCAGACGACAAGGTGCTGGTGCTGCTGCGCCCGGAAGATCTGCGCATTCTCGATCAGGATGACGATCAGAGCGGTGCGCTGCGGGGCAATATCCGCGAGCGCAACTACAAGGGGGCGACGCTGGATTCGGTGATCGAGCTCGAAAGTGGCAAACAGCTGCTTATCTCCGAGTTCTTCGACGAGGATGACCCCGACTTTGACTACCGTCTGGGTCAGGAGGTGGCGATCCACTGGGTCGACAGCTGGGAGGTGGTGCTGCCCTATGAGCCTCACTAATCTGCGGGTAGCGCACAGCTTTGCCCACAACGGCTTTCGCAACGGGGCAATAGCTCTGATCCTGGGCTGGCTGACGCTGTTTGTCTTCCTGCCCAACCTGATGATCATCGGCGTCAGCTTCCTGACCCGCGATGAGTCCGAGCTTATCGCGCCGCTCTTTACCCTGAGCAACTATGGCCGCCTGCTGGACCCCCTCTATTTCGAAGTGCTGCTCCACTCCCTCTGGCTGGCGCTGCTCGCCACCGCCATCTGCCTGCTGGTGGGCTACCCCTTTGCCTGGCTGCTGGCTCATCTGCCAGCGCGTGTCCGCCCGCTGCTGCTGTTTCTGGTAGTGGTGCCGTTCTGGACCAACTCCCTCATTCGTACCTATGCGCTTAAAGTGCTGCTCGGCACCCGGGGGCTGATCAATGGCTGGCTGCTGGATCTGGGGCTCATCGAGCGGCCGCTGCAGATGATGTATACCGAGGTGGCCGTCATCATCGGGCTGGTCTATGTGCTGCTCCCCTTTATGGTGCTGCCGCTCTACTCCAGCATCGAGAAGCTGGATGGCCGTTTGCTGGAGGCGGCGCGAGATCTCGGCGCCAACGGCTGGCAGCGGCTGGTGCGGATCATCTTGCCCCTCACCCTGCCCGGCATCATAGCCGGTTGTCTGCTGGTGTTCCTGCCCGCCATGGGGATGTTCTATGTCTCCGATCTGCTGGGGGGCGCCAAGCACCTGCTGATCGGCAACCTGATCAAGACCCAGTTCCTCAACAGCCGTGACTGGCCCTTTGGTGCGGCCATCAGCGTGATGCTGACGGTACTGATGGCACTGTTGGTCTACTGCTACTGGCGGGCGGGCAAACTGCTCAGCAAGAAGGGGGAGCTGGCATGATGCGCGCATTGAAAGCTCTGTTTCTGCTGCTGGTGTTTGGCTATCTCTATGTACCCATCGGGGTGCTGATCGCCAACTCCTTCAACCTGTCGAAATATGGCATCGACTGGCGCGGCTTTACCCTGGGCTGGTATGAGAAGCTGTTTGCCAGCGCCAGCCTGATGCAGGCGGCCCAGCACTCTCTGACCATCGCCGCCCTCACCGCCACCGCAGCTACCCTGATCGGCACCCTCACCGCCGTGGCGCTGTTTCGCTACCGTTTTCGCGGCAAGCAGTATGTGAGCGGCATGCTGTTCGTGGTGATGATGTCCCCCGATATCGTCATGGCCATCTCCCTGCTGACTCTGTTTGTGGTCACCGGCATTGCGCTGGGCTTCTGGTCGCTGCTGATCGCCCACATCACCTTCTGCCTGCCGTTTGTGGTGATCACCGTCTACTCGCGGCTGTGCGGTTTTGATGTGCGGATGCTGGAGGCGGCACGGGATCTGGGGGCTGGCGAGTGGATCATCCTGCGCCGCATCATACTGCCGTTGGCGCTGCCGGCGGTGATGGCGGGCTGGCTGCTCTCCTTTACCCTGTCGCTGGACGACGTGGTGGTGAGCTCCTTTGTGACCGGCCCGGCCTACGAGATCCTGCCGCTCAAGATCTACTCCATGGTCAAGGTGGGGGTCTCCCCCGAGGTCAACGCCCTGGCCACCCTGATGCTGGTCGCCTCCCTCGGGATGGTACTGCTGGCACAACTGTTACTGCGTAGACGGCAGGGTTGACCCTGCCCGTTTCGTCCCCGCCACCTTTGGCGAACTCTGTCACGGTGGGCCGCAAGGCCCCATAACCCCAAGGAGTTGTTGATGACAATCCAACACAAGGCCGGCGCCCTGCTGGCAGCCGCCCTCACCCTTACCACCCCGCTGCTGAGCCAGAGCGCTCACGCGGCCGACGACAAGGTGGTCTACTTCTACAACTGGTCGGAATATGTGCCGGACGGCCTGCTGGAGCAGTTCCAGCAAGAGACCGGTATCAAGGTGATCTACTCCACCTACGAATCCAACGAGACCCTCTACGCCAAGCTGAAAACCCATGGCGACGGCTATGACGTGGTCGTGCCCAGCACCTACTTCATCTCGAAAATGGCCAAAGAGGGGATGTTGCAGCCGCTGGATCGCGCCCAGCTGCCCAACTTCAAGCATCTCGACCCTACCCTGCTCAACCACGAGTACGACCCGGACAACCGCTACTCCATCCCCTATATCTGGGGCGCAACCGGGATCGGCACCAACACCGATATCATCGAACAACCGGTGACCAGCTGGAAGCAGCTCTGGGCACCGGAGTGGAAAGAGAGTCTGCTGCTGATGGACGATGCCCGCGAGGTGTTCCATATCGCGCTGGTGCAGCTGGGCTACAGCCCCAACACCCAGGACAAGGCGCAAATTGCCGAAGCGTTCGAATACCTGAAAAAGCTGATGCCCAACGTCAAGGCGTTCAACTCCGACAACCCGGCCGACCCCTTTATCGCCGGTGAGGTCAATATCGGCATGCTGTGGAACGGCTCGGCCTACGGCGCCCAGCGCGAATACCCCTCCATCCAGATGACCTATCCCGATGAGGGGGCGGTACTCTGGATGGATAACCTCGCCATCCCGGCCAAGGCCAAGCATGTGAAAGAGGCGCACGCCCTGATCAACTTCCTGATGCGCCCCGATGTGGCCGCCAAGGTGGCCGAGGCAATTGGCTACCCCACCCCGGTCAAGGATGCTATTCCCCTGCTCACCCCGGCGTTTCGCAATAACCCCATGGTCTTCCCGAGCGACGAGATCAAACGTAAGGGCGAGTTCCAGTCCGATGTGGGTGATGCCTCCCGCCTCTACGAGCAGTACTTCCTGCAGCTGAAAGCCATGGTGGCCAAAGCGGGTTAAATCTGCGGTTAATCCCCCCTGACGGGGTTAATGGATAAAGGGGGCAATAGCCCCCTTCTCATTTTCACCACCAGCCCCTTTTCTCAACGCAACAATCCTTGTAAGTCCCCCCAAGCAGCCAGCTGCATAAAAATTTTTAGGGGGCGAGCAGTGAATGTGGGTCATTCCATTCAGATTCAGAGTTGCCCCATTGTGCAGATATAGGCACAATAGATGCATTTATCAGCAATGACAGTACTGTATTATCGAAACCGATAAAACCTAGTAGTTCTACTATGCGTTGGTTTTGTGGTTACGGAATTATATGAAAAATTGACGGTAGCGTTGTCAGCCCCTTAAGCGTGTATTAGATTTTTTTGAGGTTAGAATGCCAAAAATTTCCTTAGTCGTAGGTAATGGTTTTTCGATTAGCTTTGGAAAATTTTCAGGGTTAGCGCATAAATTTAACTCACAGGAGCCTATCACTTGGGATGTTACTTGCCCTTCAACGGGAAAAAACCTCTTAACTAGCCTGTATAGATTAGACACTTTGTATAAATTGAACTCAGATAAACCTCACTTTGACGTATTTAAATTGGCCTTGGACGAGGGCTATTGCCAAAGCATTGGTTTAGACAGCTTCAAAACGACACTAGAGTCGAGACATTTCTTAACGCTTGCATTTTCAATGTATAGCCAGCAACAACGTGATCTATTTTCTACCGATTGGGCTTGGTTTCGATGGTTGAAATTACATAAATCCGAAATTACAGCTGCATTTTCGTTGAACTATGATCTACTGCTTGAAACTTCTTTAGATAGACTAAAACGTGAATACTATTCTCTTCAAGTAAATCACCATGGTTACGGGATTCCATTAGTTAAACCACATGGTTCTGTGGACTTTGAAATCACACCAAATAGTATTTTTTATACACCTCAATATCCATTAAATAATTTTATTGATCTAAACAACACTGGAATTATCAGGCTTGAGCAACATGAACTTATGTCTCCGAGGAGACAAGCTCTATGCATAATTCCAAATGAAGCTAACAAATACGCTTCATATCAATGGGTCGCTCCTGCTAATCAATGGTTTGAAAATAAGCTAAAAACCAGTGACTACTGTTTATTTATTGGAATATCTTACTTCGAATGTGATAGACCAGAAATCGATAAAATAATAGACTCTCTTCCACAAGGCTGTGTTATTGTTGTGGCCAATCCATATCCGCCTAAAGCGTTTCTAGAAAAAATCCGTGAAAGACCATATATCATCTGGGACAACCCATTAGGCCCAGTGGACAAAAATGGGGCAATATTAAGTTTAAAATGCTTGGTTACAGGTAAAGCCTTAAGAAAGTGTTTTTGTCGGAGTGGTGTCCCCTATCATTATTGTGGTTGCCACTAAAAATATTACATATGGATAGCCGAGGTGGCCAAAGCCGATTAATTCTGCACTTTTTCATCACCCCTCAGGGGTGTAGATTGGTTGGGGGGCAAGCGTTGCCCCCTCTCTTTTTTCATGACCCTCCGTGGTGTTACGCGAAGCAATCTTTCGCCAATATCGCGGGTGGCCTGAGCCAATCAGGAGTATTCATGTCCGATCTGACCCTCTATTTCGCTCCCGGCACTTGTGCCATGGCCGTGCAGATTGCCCTGCTGGAAGCGAATGCCCCGTTCCAACCCCGTCTCGTCAACCTCGCCGCAGGGGAGCAGCGTGATCCTGCGTATCTTGCCATCAACCCTAAAGGGCGGGTGCCTGCCCTGGTCACCGAGAAAGGTACCCTGACCGAGACCCCAGCCCTGCTGCTCTATGTGGCGCAGCGCTTCCCCGATGCCAAACTGGCGCCGCTGGACAACCCGTTCCTGCTGGCCCGCATGCAGGAGGTCAACAGCTTCCTCGCCTCCACCGTGCATGTCTCCCATGCCCACGGTCGCCGTGGCAGCCGCTGGGCCGATGACGAGCAGGCCATTGCCGCCATGCAGCAGAAAGTCGCCAGCAATATGCGCGATGGCTTTGCCCAGATTGAGCAGCACTATCTGGCAGGCCCCTGGGTGCTGGGCGAGCAGTTCAGCGTGGCGGATATCTATCTGTTCGTGGTCGCGGGCTGGCTGAAAAGCGATGGGGTCGAGATCAGTGAATTCCCCAAGGTTGCCGATCATTATCAGCGCATGCTGAGCCGTCCGGCGGTCGCCAAGGCACTGGCCAACTAACCATAAAATCAATAGCTCGATAAATAACAAGGGTGTCAGGGCTCTGCTGACACCCTTCCTGCCTCCTCCCCTGCACTTCTTCTCCCGCCTTTGAGATCGTTTTCACATTTCCGTGGTTTTGCCGTGGCCCTTCCTTAGTAAAAAGCCTATCTTTGCGCCATGACGCAACCGGTTGCGTAACCGGTTGCCTAGCGGTTCACAGATTGACGGGCCAAGGCCTGATGAGGTGCTGTATGAAACGAGGCGTACTGCTCAATGCTCCCCTGAGTGCTCTGGTGGCACAGATGGGCCACACCGACGAGATCACCGTCTGCGATGCAGGCTTGCCCATTCCGGCAGGTCCGGAGCGGATCGATCTGGCGCTGATGGCGGGGACGCCCAGTCTTGAAACCGTACTGACCGCCCTGCTCACCGATCTGGTGGTGGAGAAGGTGATCATGGCAAGCGAGATCAAGCAGATCAGCCCCGCCGCCCATCAGGTGCTGGTCGATCAGCTTGAGGCTCACGCAGCCGCCCAGGGCAAACCCATTGCCATCGAATACTGCCTGCACGAGGAGTTCAAAACCCGCTCCCGCCAGAGCAAGGCGATCGTGCGCAGCGGCGAGGTGACTCCCTACGCCAACCTGATCCTCTGCGCCGGTGTGGCGTTCTGACATTCTTCAAAGAAGGCCTCTTCAAGGAAGCTGCAAATGAGCACAACCTCCCCCCTCTCACCCATTCTGGAGCTGACCGGGATCGTCAAGACCTTCCCCGGTGTGCGCGCCCTCGACGAAGCGGGTCTGCGGGTCTATCCGGGCCAGGTGATGGCCCTGCTCGGTGAAAATGGCGCCGGCAAATCCACCCTGATGAAGGTACTGACCGGTATCTATCAGGCCGATGCGGGCAGTGTCAGCTACCGCGGTCAGTCGGTCCACTTCAAGGGCCCCCGCGACTCTCAGGATCAGGGGATCAGCATCATCCACCAGGAGCTGAACCTGCTGCCGGAGTTGTCGATTGCCGCCAACATCTTCCTCGGGCGCGAACCCCGTACCCGTTTTGGCAGCATCGACCACCAACAGCTCCGCGAACGGGCAAGCGGCCTGCTGGCACGACTTGGGGTCAAACATGGGCCGGATACCCGGCTCGGGGATCTCTCCATCGGCGAACAGCAGATGGTGGAGATCGCCAAGGCGCTGTCGTTCGATGCCAGCGTCATCATCATGGACGAGCCGACCGATGCGTTGACCGATACCGAGACCGAGCAGCTGTTCAAGGTTATCCGCGAGCTGCGTGAGCAGGGTTGCGGCATCGTCTATATCTCCCACCGCCTCAAGGAGATCTTCGAGATCTGCGATCGGGTCACTGTGCTGCGCGATGGCAAGTGGATTGGCGAGAAGGCAGTGAGCGATCTGGATGAAGACAAGATCATCGAGATGATGGTGGGTCGCCGGCTGGAAGAGCAGTATCCGCGTCTTGAGCGCGAGCTTGGCCCCGTCAGCCTGCAGGTGAAAGATCTGGCCGGTCCCGGCGTGCGCGGGGTGAGCTTCTCCCTGCGTCAGGGGGAAATTCTGGGCTTTAGCGGCCTGATGGGCTCCGGCCGTACCGAGCTGATGAAGCTGATCTACGGCGCCAGCCCCATCAGCGCCGGGGAAGTACAAGTTGACGGTCATGCGCTGGTGCCCAAAAGCCCGGCCGATGGGTTGGCCGCCGGCATCGCCTATATCTCCGAAGATCGAAAAGGAGATGGCCTGGTGCTGGAGCTGTCGGTGCGCGAAAACATGAGTCTGTGCGCCCTCGACGAGTTCATCAGCAACGGCAAGATTGACGGCAAGGCCGAGCGGCAGGCGGTGAGCGACTATGTGCGCCTGTTCAACATCAAGACCCCGAGTCAGGATCAGCTGATAAAGCTGCTCTCCGGCGGCAACCAGCAGAAGGTGGCCATCGCCAAGGGACTGCTGACCCGGCCCAAGGTACTGATCCTCGACGAGCCGACCCGCGGCGTCGACGTGGGGGCGAAAAAGGAAATTTATCAGCTGATCAACCAGTTCAAGAAGGAGGGGATGAGCATCATTCTGGTCTCCTCCGAGATGCCGGAAGTGCTCGGCATGAGTGATCGCATCATGGTGATGCACGAAGGGCGCATCAGCGCAGAGTTCAACACCCGCGATGCCAATCAGGAAAAGCTGATGGCGGCGGCAGTCGGTAAACAGTGGCAAGCAGAGCAAGAGGCATCCCAATGACAACCCAAACCCTTTCCCGCCGTGGCGTCATGAGCAAGGCGTGGTGGATCGAGAACAAATCCCTGGTCGCGCTGCTGGTCCTGATTGGTGTGGTCTCCTTCCTGAGCCCCAACTTCTTCACCGCCGACAACCTGCTCAACATCCTGCGCCAGACCTCGGTCAACGCCATCATGGCGGTCGGTATGACGCTGGTTATCCTCACCGCCGGTATCGATCTGTCGGTCGGCTCTGTGCTCGCCCTGTGCGGCGCGCTGGCCGCCACCATGGTCGCCATGGAGCTGCCCATCTGGCTGGTGGTGCCCCTCACTCTGGGTGCCGGTGCCCTGCTGGGCGGCGTCAGCGGCCTCATCATTGCCAAGGGCAAGGTACAGGCATTTATCGCCACCCTGGTCACCATGACCGCTCTGCGCGGCATCACCATGGTCTATACCGAGGGCCGCCCCATCTCCACCGGTTTCAGTGACGGCGCCGATCACTTTGCCTGGCTCGGTACCGGTTACCTGTTCGGTCTGCCGGTGCCCATCTGGCTGATGGCCATCGTCTTCCTGCTCGCCTGGTTCATGCTCAACCACACCCGTCTCGGTCGCTACATCTACGCCCTGGGCGGTAACGAATCTGCGACCCGCCTCTCAGGTATCAATGTGGATCGGGTGAAGCTGGCGGTGTATGGTCTGTGCGGCGCACTCTCGGCACTGGCAGGGCTTATCGTTACCTCTCGTCTCTCCTCTGCCCAGCCGACGGCGGGCATGGGTTACGAGCTGGATGCCATCGCCGCGGTGGTGCTGGGTGGTACCAGCCTGATGGGCGGCAAGGGCCGAATCATGGGGACCCTGATCGGTGCCTTGATCATCGGCTTCCTGAACAACGCCCTCAACCTGCTCGACGTATCCTCCTATTACCAGATGATCGCCAAGGCCAGCGTGATCTTGCTTGCCGTGATGATCGATAACAAAAGCAATCGTTGATAAGACAAGCCACACACAAGGAATGAAATGATGAAAAAGCTCAATACCCTGCTCGCTGCCGCCATCATGTCCGTGCTGGGCACCGCCCAGGCCGCCGATCAAACCCTGGCCATGGTGGTCTCCACCCTCAACAACCCCTTCTTCGTCACCATGAAAGAGGGGGCCGAAGCCAAAGCCAAAGAGCTTGGCTACGAGCTGGTGGTACTGGATTCCCAGAATGACCCGGCCAAAGAGCTCTCCAACATGGAAGATCTCACCGTACGCAAGGTCGGCGCCATCCTGATCAACCCCACCGACTCCGAAGCGGTGGGCAACGCCATTCGTCTGGCCAACCGCGCCAGCATTCCGGTACTGACTCTGGACCGTGGTGCTGCGCAGGGTGAGGTCAAGGCCCATATCGCCTCCGACAACGTGGCAGGCGGCAAGCTGGCCGGTGACTTCATCACCGAAAAACTGGGTACCGGCGCCAAGGTCATTCAGCTGGAAGGGATTGCCGGCACCTCCGCCGCCCGTGACCGTGGCGAAGGTTTTGCCCTGGCCGTGGCGGCGAACAAGCTGCAGGTGCTGGCTTCCCAGCCGGCCGACTTTGACCGCACCAAGGGTCTGAACGTCATGGAAAACCTGCTGGCTGCCCACCCGACCGTTCAAGCTGTGTTCGCCCAGAACGACGAGATGGCGCTGGGTGCCATTCGTGCGGTGCAGGCTGCCGGTAAAGAGGTGATGATCGTCGGCTTCGACGGTACTGACGATGGCAAAGCCGCCGTGGCCAAGGGTAAACTGGCCGCCACCGTGGCCCAGCAGCCCGCGCTGATCGGTGCCATCGGCGTCGAGACTGCCGACAAGGTGCTGAAAGGTCAGCCGGTCGAGAAATCCATTCCGGTACCGCTGCAAGTGGTCAGCAAGTAAGTGCTCGAGGGGAGGTTCGCCTCCCCTTTTCCCTCTCGTTTAGGTGCCTCCCGGCTTGGGCTCACTCCATCACAGTGTTCAAGCCAAGATGCATCAGGAGTAGTCAACATGAATCGTCTCGTCGTTCTGGGCAGTGTCAATGCAGACCATGTGCTGCGCGTTCCCCACTTTCCTCGCCCGGGTGAAACCCTGACCGGCCACAGCTATCAGGTGGTCCCGGGTGGCAAGGGGGCCAATCAGGCAGTCGCAGCTGCCCGCCTTGGTGCCCCCGTCTCCTTTATCGCCCGTATCGGTGATGACGCCATCGGCCACCAGATGAAGAGCGGTTTTGCCAAAGATGGCATCGACGTCAGCGCCGTCGAGCTCGATCCCAAGCTCCCGACCGGTATCGCCATCATCTATGTGAGCGATGAGGGGGAGAACAGTATCGGCATCTCAGCCGAAGCCAACGGGGCCATCACCCCTGCCGTGGTGAAAAACCACGAAGCGATGATCGCCGACGCCCACACCCTGCTGTTGCAGCTGGAAGTGCCGCTTGAGAGCGTCCATGAAGCTGCACGGCTGGCTCGCGCCCACGGCACCCGGGTGGTGCTCAACCCCGCCCCTGCACGTCCGCTCTCCGCTGAGCTGTTGGCGCTGGTGGATCTCATCACCCCCAACCAGACCGAAGCCGAGCTGTTGACCGGCGTGAAAGTCACCGATGAAACGAGTGCCCGCGAGGCGGCCGCCCGCTTCCACCAGATGGGTATTGCGGATGTGATGATCACCCTGGGGTCGCAGGGGGTCTATTGCAGCAACGCACAGCAGCAACAGCTGATCCCGGGCTTTCGGGTCAAGGCGGTGGATACCACAGCCGCGGGCGATACCTTCAACGGCGCCCTGCTGGCGGCGGAACTGGCGGGCGCCGATTTCCACAGCGCGGTGCGCTTTGCCCACGGGGCGGCGGCACTCTCCGTCACCCGCTTCGGCGCCCAGAGCTCCATCCCGAGCAAGCAGGAGGTCGACACCTTCCTGCTTGAGCAGACTGCACAGGGGCACTGATGGCCAATATCAAGGAGGTGGCGGCGCTGGCGGGGGTCTCGACCACCACCGTTTCCCATGTCATCAACGAGACCCGCTTTGTGGCCGAGGAGACCCGCGAACGGGTCTTTGCGGCCATGCGCGATCTCAACTACGCCCCGAGTCTGGTGGCCCGCAGCCTTAAGGTGAAGGAGACCAACAGTATCGGCATGCTGGTCACCACCTCCAGCAACCCCTTCTTTGCCGAGGTGGTGCGCGGGGTGGAGCGTTACTGCTTCGAGCAGGGCTACAACCTGATGCTGGGCAACACCGAGGGGCAAGCAGAAACCGCTCTCTCCTACCTCAAGATGATGCTGCGCAAGCGGGTCGATGGCCTGCTGATCATGTGTAGCGAAGGCCAACAAGAGGTGTTCAATCAGCTCGACTGGCTCAAGAGCCTGCCGGTGGTGGTGATGGATTGGGGGCTGGTCAGTGAGGATGTAGACCTTATCGCCGACAACTCCTTTCACGGCGGTTATCTCGCAACCCGCCATCTGATTGAGCTGGGCCATACCGCCATCGGCTGCATCACCGGCCCCCACAGCCGCGCCCCCGCCAACCAGCGCCAGGCTGGCTTCGAGCAGGCGTTGCAGGAGGCAGGTCTCACGCTCAATCAAGAGTGGATCCAGGAGGGGGATTTTGACTGCGCCAGCGGCCATCAGGCGATGACCCGTCTGCTGGCATTGCCCGAGCGGCCCACCGCCCTCTTTGTCTGCAACGACATGATGGCGATGGGGGCCATCAGCGCCGCCCATCAGGCGGGGCTGGTGATCCCGCGGGATATCTCCATCGTTGGCTATGACAATGTGGCACTGGCAGAATTTATGTCGCCGCCGCTCACCACCGTCAATCAGCCCAAAGAGGAGCTGGGGCGCCTCGCCGTCACCCGCCTGTTGGCTCGCATCAACGGCGAAGCGGTGGAGAACCCCCTGATCACCGTCGACCCGGACCTGGTGATCAGACAATCCTGCGCCCCTCGCCCCTGACGTTCAGGGGCAATAAACGAACAAGGCGACCCCGAGGTCGCCTTGTTTCATTTTGTCTCTTGCCGATGCAATACCGCTTTTAGCCCTCAGGCCAGCGACCTGGTCTCCCTGGCCGCAAGCACTTGCAGTGGCACCAGCCCCAATCGTCTGGCCAGCGGTTGCAGCAACTCGCCATCTTCATCACCCTGCGGCAGCCAGTAGCGGACAGGCCAGCCGGCTGCCAGCTGCGCCGAGGTGGTACTGCCAATCTCTCTGAGCGCCAGAGTGCAACCCTGCTGGCGCAATCCCGCCAGCAAGGCACCATCCGGCTGCAGCGTCGGTACCAGCAACACCAGCGGCGTACGGGAAGCCTCCGGCAAATAGGCCAGTAGATGGGTCAGCTGGGCCTGATTGTCGAGCGGGACCAGCAGTTCCCGACCATCGGCATACTGCGCCTCGTGCGCTTGCAGCACCCGGGCCAACACGGGCCCCAGCACACCGCACTCCTGCAGCCAGCGCATGTGGCAGGGCGCCCCCTGCTCACGCCACTCAAGCGCCAATTGCCACATGTCGTTGCCCTGCCCGTCCGTCAGCGCCTGCAATGCCACTCGCAGCGGTGCAGGCTCGCGCCCCGCTAGCCACTCTCGCAGCTGATGAAGCTGCTGCTGACTCAACTGCAACTGCTGCAGCATGGCAGGCTCAAACCAGCTGATCGCCCCCTCCTGGCTACGCTTGGCCTGATTAAGGGCCAGGATCGCCTGATCCAGCAACCGGGCGGCATCCTGTTGCTGTGCCTTGGCTACCCCGAGCCGACAGGCCAGATCGAAGCTGCACTCCCGTGTCACGAACTCGAAATGGAGCAGATCCACCAGCTCATGAATGCGTATTTCCAGCGTGCCGTCCGCTTTGGTCAGCACCACGGCAAATTCGTCACCGCCGAGCCGGTAAGCGTGACTGCCATGGGCCTGTTGCAGCTTGTCGGCCACCATCTGCAACAGCCGATCACCGACCTGATAACCCAGCAGATCATTGACCTGCTTGAAGCGCTTGAGATCGAGTACCACCAGGGCGCTTACCTCGCCAGCATGCAGAGCACTAGAGAGCTGCTCCCTCAGGGCACGGCGGTTGCCAAGCCGAGTCAGGGGATCGAGCAGGGCAAGCCGACGGTTCGCCCGATTGGCGCGAATGAGGGCTGCGACCAGAGCGCCACCGGTCAGTAGCAGGATCAGTTGCCAGATCTGCAGCCAGAACAGGCTGTTGCGGATCTGGCTGACCGAATGCTCCCGCTCCTGGCCGGAGAGGATCTGATCCCCTATCTGTTCGATGAGACGGGTCTGGCTGACGATCGTCTCCTGCAAGCGGGCAAGCTCAGCCCCCTCGCGCAGCGCACCAGCCTCCATCTGGGGTTCGAGCTGCTTGATCTGCTCGAACAGGGTGGCCAGCACCTTGCCGAGTCCGTGCCGCTGGCGCATCTCGGCGGTCTCGCTGCTGATGAGGAAGATGTCGAGCCGGTTCCACAGCAGATCGTAATCGAGGCTCAGGGTCTCCATCGACAGTCTGCCAGCCCGATAGAGCTGCAGGTCGTAGAGGAAACGCTGGGATTCGAGCATCACCTGGCTGATGTTCCAGTGGACATTGCGGTAGAAGGTATCGACCAGCTGCTCTTGCCGATACTGCAGATAGAGGCTGCTGCCCGACGAGAGCAGAAACAGCAGCGACACCGCAAACAACAGCAGATTTTGGCGGGATAGCCCCATCAATCGACGATCTCGATGCGGGTCACCTGCCACACCATGCAGTTGTGAATGGCAGGCACGTCCAGCTTGGGATAGGTGGTGAACGGGATGAGCAGCCAGAGCGGCCCCTTGTTGCGCCGGGTCAGCGGTTTGCCGTCCTCCTGGCGCACCAGGGTCAGCGGCACGCCGTCGAACAGTGCCAGATCCACCACCTGCTGATAGCCGTTGAGGGCCGAGACGGCGATCTTGCGGGCATCCGGGATCCCTTGCGCCGCCAGCACGGCTGACAGGGTCGGTCCGCGATAGTGGTGGGCACCCTGAGTCCAGGGGGTAGTGGTGGTGAATTCGGTCTGTGGCAAGGCGGAGAGGGCCGACTCATCGAGAGTCACCTGCTGGCCATCTGGCAGTACCAGGGTCATCAGGGGGATGGAGGCCGATGCACTGGCACTGGCCAGCATCAGGAGAAAAAAAGCGATCCATTGCTTTACTGCGGTCATGGTAATTTGCGCCAACTGCGTCCCATTTTTTAAATGGTTGCCAGTGTGGCGATTTCACCGAACCATTGCAACTGTCCCGTCGCACACTAGCTCAGGGACCGCGCATCTCCATCCAGTTGTGCCCCTCGACTTGCCTCGGTTGATGAATGCCGCACGCCTCCAGCAACTCATCGACATAGGCAGGCACCAGCAGGGAGGCTGGGCCATAGCGTTTTTCGTCAAACTGGCTACCCACCTCGCTCGGTTCGAGATTGAGCTCGATGGTGTGCGCCCCGTTGAGGCCCGCCTCATGGACAAACCCGGCGGCCGGATAGACGGCGCCAGAGGTGCCGATGGAGATAAAGAGATCGCACCGGGCAAGCGCGCTGTAGATGCGATCCAGCCCGAGCGGCATTTCGCCAAACCAGACCACATGAGGACGCATCGGCTGGGGGAACTGGCAACAGGAGCAGAGCTCGTCCTGATGGAGATCACCGCGCCACTCGATCACCTGACCGGACTCGGGGCAGCGGGCCTTGAGCAGCTCGCCGTGCATATGGATAAGGTTCTTGCTACCCGCGCTCTCGTGCAGATTGTCGATGTTCTGGGTGACCAGGGTGACCGTGCCGGGCAGCAGTCGCTCGAGGCGGGCCAGCGCATAGTGGGCCGGATTGGGGTGAACCTGGGGCTGTTGCAGCTGTTTGCGGCGGGAGTTGTAAAAGCGCAGCACCAGATCGGGATCACGGGCATAACCCTCGGGGGTCGCCACGTCCTCGACCTTGTGCTCTTCCCACAAACCGTCGCAGGCACGAAAAGTCTTGATGCCGGATTCGGCAGAGATCCCCGCTCCGGTCAGGATCACGATATGTTTGTATGACTGCGCCATAAGCTGCTCCGTCTATCCCCGCATAATAGTGTGACCTTAGCACAGGGAAAAAAGCGCCACTATTCGCCCTTGGTCTTAAAAGCTTGGCGTGGCTGTGCGGGCAACCACTCATCCAGCACGGTCAGATCGAGCCTGACAAAAACCATCTCCCGCCCGGTTACCAGGGTCAGCGGCAGACCAAGGCGCTTGAGCAAAGTGAGCATGGGACGATTCTGGGCCAGCACCTCCGCGGTCCACTCACAGATCCCCTCAGCTCGGGCCAGCAGTGCCAGCGCCAGCAGAATGCGCCGTCCCGCCCCCTTGTGCTGGAAATGATCTGCCACGATGCAGGAAAATTCGGCACGCTCCGGATGGAGTCGACGCCGGATGGACTGAGCCTGAGCCAGCGGCTCACCGGCAAGATCGGTCAGCAACAGCGAGATCTGGTGTTCGCGATGGTAATTGAGAAACTGGGCCACCTGCTCCGGCGGTGGCCTCCGTTTGGGGCGCATAAAACGCAAGTAGATGCTCTCCTCACTGAGCGCATCATAGGCGGCCAGCATACGGTCAGGATCCACCCCCTGCAGCTCTCGTAGCAGACAAGGTTGGTCGGCGACCTGCATCGTCAGTGGCAGTACCGACCGCGAAGCCGGATGGGGCCAGCCTGCCAGCCCCTTGCAGAGACGCTCCCGATGGATGGGCCAGCAGAGATAACGGGGCACGGGTTACCAGCGCCCCGCAATACCCTGCTCCCGCCACACCTCGACATCGAGCAGGTTGTAAGGATCATCCAGATAGACGGCGATCCCCAGCTCCCGAACCCGGGCCATAAAGCGTCCCAGCAGGGAGTCACCGGTCAAGGACTCCATCTCCGGCAAGATCCCCTGCCCCAGCAGCAAGGCTTGCAGCGGCAAACGCTCCAGCAGATCGAATGGCAGATGCTGGCTGTTATCGAGCAGCAGCGCCAGCTTGCTCCCCGCCAGACTGGCTTGCAGCACCAGTGCGAAGCGATCGGCATTGCCGAGCAGGTGGTCTCGACGGTGGATCAGCAGAGTCAGTTCGGCTGGGGTGCGCGACTGCTCCGTCAGCCAATCCTTGAGCGCCTCCCAGCGGCTGGGTAAACCCGTTACCGCCAGCCAGACCGGATGAGGGGTCGCGGGACTGGAGAGCAGCCCAAGCTGACCCTGCACTTCCCCCTGCCAACAACGAATTGTTCGACGTTGGCCACTCAGCCGACGCTGACGCAGAGGCCCCAGATAGAGTCCGCGCAGCAACCTGAGCAGCTCGTTGCCATCGAGTGGCTTGGCCAGTGCAGCCAGCACATTGAAACCGGCATCGTGCAGCAGACGGCGGGCACCGTCGATCAATGTCTGCTCGTGCGCCGACAAGAGAATGATCGGCAACCCGCTGCGCTGAATTTGCGGCTGGCTCATCAGCAGGCTGATGGCATCCTGCTCCACCAGACTGAGATCACACACCAGCAGACTGATGTCGCCAGCCTCCAACGCAGCAAGACAGGCAGTTTCATCCTGTACCCACTGGCAGGAGAGCCCCAGTTCGGCGATAGCCTGCTGCAACTGCATCCCCTGAAACGGGTGATCTTCTAGCAGCAGCACCCGCTTGGCCGCCAGCCAGTTGTTCCAGTCACGGTAACTGGCGGCAAGTCCTCCCAGCCAATCTTCACCAATGGCATAAATTCCCTGATGATGCTGCAACTCGGGGAAATAGTCCGCCTGCTGGTGAGCGGCAGGATCGTAAAGGGCAATGGCACCGGCCGCAAACAACCCTTCCCACTGCCAGCAGGCGTCCGGTTGGGTGCGCTGCAAAGTGACATAAGAGGGGAGTGTCGTGCTATTTGCCAGCTCATGGGAGGCCCGATCAAGCGCATACAGCAAGACAGGGCAAAAATCTGCCGCCTCGTGCTCTTCCGAGTCGAGCAACGCCAGCAGTTCTTCATCAGTAATGATCATCTTGGGTCCTTTTCGAGAAATGCTGGCTGAACTCATCCAACGCCCGGTTCAAACTGCTCTGGAGAGCTGGATGGGGGGCTTGTTGCCACTCGTCAATCACCGTCACCAGCGCCGTGGCTCCTACCATTCTGGCGGCCCCCTTCAGCTTGTGTAAAGCAGCATTCACGCCAACTTCATCTTCTTCTGTGCAGCAGCGTTCAAGTTCGGCCAAATCATCACGGGTAGCCTTCAGATAAAGGGCGGCCAGTTCATCGGTCAGCAACGAGGCAACCGGTGTCGGGGCGACAGCATTGCTCCCCTCTTTGGCAATATGGCGCAGCAAGGTCGCCAGCACCTTGAGGGCGACCGGCTTGTCCAGATGGCCATCGCAACCGCAGGATTGCAGCTCCCTTGCCGCTTGCTCACTGAGATCTGCGGTGATCACATAGACCGGAAGACGGGCCCAACGCGCGGATTGGCGCAATTGCCTGCACAGTTCGGCCCCGTTCATCACCGGCATCTGCAGGTCTGTCAACACAAGATCCACCTGATGCTTCACCAGCATCTCCAGCGCCAGCTGCCCGTTGGCGGCACTGACTACGCTTGCACCGAGTTGCCCCAGTTGCATACAGATCAGCTCCCGGTTGACATCGTGATCCTCAACCAGCAGTACCCGCATACCAAGCCCGGGCTGCATCTCACCCACAGGTTGCTCTGATGTCATCCGTGGCTGGAACAGGCTGATCATGGTGCCCGGCACCCAGGACTCCCCCTGCCATGACCAGTGATACAGACTATCCTCGTCTCTCTCGGCCTGCAGCAGATCAACCGCACGACTGGCAACATGAATACCGAGCCTGGACAACCAGGGCGTGACCCCCAAAACCTCATCGTGAGGCAGTGAGAGGGATAACTGGCGTACTCTTGGCTGCCAATCGATATCTTGCTGAACCTGTTGCAACGGCAACTCGCAGAAGAAGCGGCTACCACCGCCCGGGCGTCCCTCGACATCGATCAACCCGCCCATCTGCTCGAGCAGCTGCTTGCAGATCGCCAGACCAAGGCCGGTGCCCGGCGCCCGCAACTGCCCTTCAACAGCAAACTGTTCGAATGGCATAAAGAGAGTAGGACGCATCTTGGCGGTGATCCCCGGCCCTTCATCATCGACCCCGAAGCGCAAGGTCGATGCGACTACCTCGACCCACAGCACCACTTCCCCACGCAGGCTGAACTTGATGGCATTGGAGAGCAGATTGTGGAGCACTTGCCGTACCCGATGGGGATCGAGAGTCAGCAAGGCTGGCAAGGCGGGGTCAAGCCGCAATCGTAATTGCAGCCGTTTGGATCTGGCCTTGCTCCAGTGCACCGCCGCCACGTGCTCGCACAGCTCGGCGAAATCGGTGGGCTGGGGCGAGAGGGAGAGTTTGCTGTTTTCGTTGCGACTAAAGTCGAGTACATCGTTGAGCAGGCCGAGCAGCTCATCCCCCGCCTGACGCACCCGCGCCAGCGCCGAATCCTGTTCTCTCGACAAAGGGGTGCTGGCCAGCCACTCAAGCAAGCCGAGCATGGCGTTCATCGGTGTACGGATCTCGTGGCTAATCGCCGCCAGGAAACGGCCCTTGGCCTGCACCGCCTGCTGCGCCTGTTCATGGGAGTGCTGCAATGCTTGATCCTGCTCGACCCGGGCAGTGGCATCCTGCATCACCGCATAAATTCGCCAACCATGCGGTTGACTGCGGCCACGGCCATAGAGCTGCAACCAGCGCAGACCCTTGGTCGGATGGTGATAGCGCAGGGTGAATGCGAAGGGTTTGCCAGCCTGCAACATGGCGAACATCTCACGGCTTACCCGGCGGCGATCCTCGCGCTCAAGCATAATGAGCACCCGTTTGGGCTCACGGCGGATCTGCTGGCTCGCCAGCCCCAGCAGCTCGTAACAGCCTCGGCTGATAAACTCGATGGCCCCTACCCGTACCCGCTCGAACATAAACTGCAGCACCACGCCGGGGACTGTATTGGTCAGGGCACGCAGGCGGCGCTCTGCCTGACGTAGAAAACGGGCCTGCTCACGCAGCACACTGATATCCGACAGGGCGATGAGATCGGTGGCAGGTGCTTGCTTGTCCAGCCGCAGCGGATGCTGGGCATAGGCGAAGACCTGCTCCCCCAGCACCAGCTCCCCTTCGCTCTTTTGCGGCTGAACCGGCGGCAGCATCAACTGCTGAGAGTAGCGCAGGGCCAGACGTCGCCCCTGTTTATTGGATTTGATCACCTTGCCCTGGCTGTTGCGCAGATAGACGGGCACCGGCAACGCCTGAAACATGGTTTCCCGCAGCTCGCTCTCGATGGCCAGCGCCTTCTCGGCGGCGTGACGCTGGGCCACTTCCCTTGCCAGTTGCTGGCGGGAACGCCAGATCCCGCCGATGACAATACCGCTGATCAGCAGTGCCATGGCGATGGAGCCAAACCAGGCGGCGTAGCTCACACCGGGTTGCTGCACGACGAGCAAGCGGCGCCAGCGCTGGTTAAGTTCGTCGATCTGGGTGCTGGTCAGCGCCATCAGGTTGCGGTCCATCACACCGGCTAGCTCGGTCTGACTCTTGTTGATGGCAAAGCCTAGGCCGAAACGATCTTCCAGCTCCTCGATATCGAGCCCTTCCAGCAAGTTGGTACGCTGGGGATATTGCAGCTGATATAGCTCGCTCAGCATGGCGTCAGCCTTGCCTTGCTTGATCGCTGCTAACCCCTGCTCGAGGCCGTCGGTGCGAAGCCACTCCTGATCACCAAGCAGGGCGAGCAAGGAGGGATCGTAGAGGGATTCAGGTACCAGAATACGCTGCCGCTTGAGCTGGGTGATGCGATCGGCAGCCAACTTGCGCTTGCTGATCAAGGCAAACCGATTGGTGGAGATCGTCCGACTGAAAATGAACTGATCCGTCAATGCCGGGGATTCCGGCAAGCCGGCCATCATATCCGCCTCACCAAGGCGCAGCTTTTCTACGGCCTCCGCCTTGCTGGCTGCAGGTACCAGCTTGTATTTCAGGCCGGTCTCCTGGGTGACCCAGCGCAGCACATCCGCGCTCCACCCTTTCGGCTCCCCCAGATCATTGACACCGCTATAGGGCATCAACTCGGGATTGACCACAAGACGAATGGTGCGCCCGCGGCCGGATAACCAGGCCTGCTCGGTATCGCTGAAGTGGGGTTGGTTGACGTAGAGCGACCCCTGATCGAGATAACGGGCCAGATCGGTATAGATAGTACCGGCGGGCATATGACGGATCAGGGTGTCCACCAGATTGGCCAACTCAGGCTGATCACGCATCATCAAGCGATAGCTGATGATCCGATCCTCACCAAACAGGCGGCGCAGGCGCAAACCATCGGCAGGAAACTCGCGCATCAGATAGCGCAGTTGCAGATAGTCCCCCAGATAGGCATCACCCTTGCCACTCTGCAGCGCGTCGTAGACCTTCTCTCCGCTTTTTAGGGAAATAATGCGTGCCTGTGGATAGAGCTCGTGCAGCAGGCGGGCAGAGTCTGCCAGCGAGTAGACCAGAAAGCGGGCCTGTTTGAGATTTTCACCCTTGTAGAGGATGGCGGCATCGGTCTCCATCATCGGACGACTTAACCGCATGCCCTCCACGGCCTTCTTGCGGGTTCCGACATAGGGAATGATGTCGCAGTCACCCTCTGCGAGCCCGTTGCGCAATATCTGCCAATCGGGCAACTCTTTGAGCACGAGGGGAACCGGGAACAGCTCCTGCAACCGGGCGAGACGATCCTTGAGCAGACCCCCCTCGGCCATCAGGTATGGTGGAGGAAGCGTCGCAGGATAGCAGAGCGAGAGCTGACTCAGTGAATTTACATAAGCTTGGGTCGCCGGCGCCAACGGCAGCACTGTGGTCTGCAAAGGCTTGGCGTGCAATGGCAGTGCCAGTACGGCACCCAGAAGAAAAACGGGGAATTTGGTCATCTGAAAACAAAAGCCAGGCATCTGCCTGGCTTTTTATCACTCGTTGGGTTCAACATTTTCTACCCTGGCCTTGAGCTTCTGGCCAGGCCGGAAGGTCACCACGCGGCGGGCGCTGATAGGAATATCCTCGCCCGTCTTGGGGTTGCGTCCGGGACGCTGATTCTTCTCACGAAGGTCAAAGTTACCGAAGCCTGAAATCTTGACTTGTTCACCACGCTCAAGCGCCTGTCGGATTTCCTCAAAGAAGGCTTCCACCATATCTTTGGCTTCACGCTTGCTCATCCCGAGCTGGGTGAACAGGTGCTCTGCAATGTCGGCTTTGGTAAGCGCCATAGATCAATCCCTCAAGGATGCATTCAACTCTTCACCAAGGGCCCGCACGACATTGTCTACGGTCTCGGCAATCTCTTTCTCCTCCAGGGTGCGCTGGGTGTCTTGCAATACAAGACTGATGGCCAGGCTCTTCTTGTCCTCTGCCATACCAGCACCCTGGTATACGTCAAACAAGTTTATTCCAACTACCTGATTTCCGCCAACTTTTTTAATTACCGCAAGCACATCACCTGCCAGAACCTGACGATCGACTACCACGGCAATGTCGCGACGGTTCGCCGGGAACTTGGAAACTTCGGCCGCAACCGGCACCTTGGCAGGGGTAAGCTTATCCAGCTCCAGCTCAAACATCACCGCGCGGCTCTTGAGGCCCAGCTTCTTCTCGAGGCTCGGGTGGATCACGCCGATGTGGCCGATGATCTCGCCATTGCGTAGGATGGCTGCGCTCTGGCCCGGGTGCAGGGCGCTGTGCTCGGTGCGCTCGAAGGTAAAGGTGGCCCCTTCGGCGGTCAAGTCCAGCACCGCTTCCAGATCTCCTTTCAGATCAAAGAAGTCGGCTGCGCGGGTTTTGATATCCCAGTGTTCGTCGCTCTGGTTGCCAGTGATGATACCGGCCAGCATCGGCTCCTGACGGATACCGTTCTCGGCGCTTTCATCCTTGATGAAACGCAGACCCTGCTCGAACAGACGCACACGCGGCTGCTGACGATTCTGGTTGTAAACAACGGCTTGCACCAGACCCGGGAACAGAGAGACACGCATGGCGGACATCTCGACCGAGATCGGGTTCGGCAGCACGATGGCATCGCTCTGCGGGAACAGGGTTTGCTGGGTCTTGGGATCGACGAAGCTGTAGGTGATCGCTTCCTGGAAACCGCGGTCAACCAGCAGGTCGCGCACGCGCTTCAAGGTCACCTGCCCTTCTGCCTGCTCCACCATCGCCAGAGAAGCGGCGGGTTTCAGGTTCGGGATGTTGTTGTAGCCGTAGATGCGAGCCACTTCCTCAATGAGGTCTTCCTCTATGGCGATATCGAAACGCCAGGAGGGTGCCAGCGCAGTCCAACCGTCAGCATCCACAGTGACCTGCATGCCGAGGCGGGTCAGGATCTCGACCACCTGAGCGTCAGCCACGCTGATACCGATCACCTTGTCGAGCTTGCTGCGACGCAGCTTGATGGGGGCCGCTTTCGGCAGATGGGCATCGGATTTGACCTCGATGACCGGACCCGCTTCGCCGCCGCAGATCTCCAACAGCAGACGGGTGGCTCTGTCCATCACCTTGGCTTGCAACTCCGGATCCACCCCGCGCTCGAAGCGGTGGGAAGAGTCGGTGTGCAGACCGTAGGCACGGGCACGGCCGGTGATGGAGAGCGGCGCGAAGAAGGCGCACTCCAGCAGGATGTCGGTAGTGGTCTCGGATACACCGGTGCGATTGCCACCGAAGATACCGGCCATGCAGGCAGGACCTTTGGCATCGGCAATCACCAGGGTGGTCTCTTTGAGCTTCACTTCGTTGCCATCGAGCAGGGTCATCGGCTCATCGGCGTGGGCACGACGCACCACCAGTTCCCCTTCCAGGGTAGCCAGATCGAAGGCGTGCATCGGCTGACCGTATTCCAGCAGCAGGTAGTTGGTGATGTCGACAATGGCGTCGATGGAACGAATGCCGCCACGGCGCAGCTTCTCTTGCATCCAGAGCGGGCTCTGGGCCTGCAAGTTCAGCCCCTTGATGACGCGGCCCAGATAACGCGGGCAATCAGCTGGTGCTTCAACCCGGATCGGGAAAGTTGCATCAATGGTGGCAACAGCTGGTGCCCAGGTCGGCTCGACCACGTCCACGCTGTTGAGCACGCCGATTTCGCGGGCCAGACCGGCGATACCGAGGCAATCGGCACGGTTCGGAGTCAGATCCACATCGATGGAGACGTCGTTCAGATTGAGGTAGTCACGAATATCGGTACCGATGGGGGCATCGGCCGGCAGCTCGATGATGCCATCGGCTTCAACGTCGATACCCAGCTCACTGAAAGAGCAGAGCATGCCGTGAGACGGCTGACCACGCAGCTTGGCTTTCTTGATAGTGAAATCACCCGGCAGGGTCGCCCCTACTTTGGCCACGCACACTTTGAGGCCCTGACGGCAGTTTGGCGCGCCGCAGACGATGTCCAGCAGCTCGGCTTCACCCACATTGACCTTGGTCACCCGCAGCTTGTCGGCGTCAGGATGTTGGGCGCACTCGACCACTTCACCCACGACCACATTGTTGAACTGGCCGGCCACCGCTTCCACGGCGTCCACTTCCAGACCGGCCATGGTGATCTGCTCGGCCAGCGCGTTGTCACTCAACTCGGTGCGGACCCACTCCATCACCCAGGATTTACTGAATTTCATGTTCTCTCGCCCTTACTTGAACTGCTTGAGGAAGCGCAGGTCGTTTTCGAAGAAGGCACGCAGGTCGTTGACCCCGTAACGCAGCATGGTCAGGCGCTCAACGCCCATGCCGAAGGCAAAGCCGGAGTATTTTTCCGGATCGATGCCGACCGAACGCAGTACGTTCGGGTGCACCATGCCGCAGCCCAGCACTTCCAGCCACTTGCCGTTCTTGCCCATCACGTCGACTTCGGCGCTCGGCTCGGTGAACGGGAAATAGGAAGGACGGAAGCGAATGGTCAGGTCTTCCTCGAAGTAGTTGCGCAGGAAGTCGTGCAGAATGCCCTTCAACTCGGTAAAGCTGGCATGCTCGTCAACCAGCAGGCCTTCGACCTGATGGAACATCGGGGTGTGGGTCATGTCGTAGTCGTTACGATAGACGCGACCCGGCGCAATGATGCGGATCGGCGGCTGCTGATGCTCCATGGTGCGGATCTGCACACCGGAGGTGTGGGTACGCAGCATCAGATCAGGATTGAAGTAGAAGGTATCGTGATCGGTACGCGCCGGGTGATGAGCCGGAATGTTCAGCGCATCGAAGTTGTGGAAGCCATCTTCAATCTCGGGACCACGGGCAACCTTGAAGCCCATCTCGCCAAACAGGCGCTCGATGCGCTCGATGGTGCGGGTTACCGGGTGCAGACCGCCATTCTCGATGCGGCGACCCGGCAGGCTGACGTCGATAGTCTCGGCAGCCAGCTTCTGGTTCAGCACGGCGACTTCGAGCGCTTCACGACGCTCGTTCAGCACATCCTGAACCTGCTGTTTGGCCTGGTTGATCACGGCGCCCGCGGCGGGACGCTCTTCGGCAGACAAGGCACCCAGGCCCTTCATCTGCTCGGTAAAAAAGCCCTTTTTACCCAGATATTTGACCCGGATTTCGTCGAGGGTCGCGATATCGCTCACGCCCTCAATTTCGGCTCTGGCTTGGCCGACTACTTCTTCAAGCTGTTGCATGTCTTCCTCGTCACCACTCCCGATACAGGAGCCTTTAGGCTAAATAAGGTCAAGAGGGGAATAATACAAAAAAAGCCCCTTCGCTGACCATAGTTAAGGTGGGCTTTTCTCCCTACAAATCATTTTGTTATATCAAGCGAGTCTCATCGATTTACCGTCACTCTTGAAATAGTAGAATAAAGACATAGTTTGTTGGCATACAATCCATTTATAGAACTAGTGATCTCCCACATGTCACTTTGTATGGAGAAAACTGTAGCGCGTGTAAAACAGTGGACAAAACGTGGACGGGAGAAAGAAAAACGTGATGTAAAACCGTGAATGACAGATACAAAAAAGGAGGCCTAAGCCTCCTTTATTTTTTATAACAGTGCTGGAATTAGACCAGAGCTGCTTTAGCTTTTTCAACCAGGGCGGTGAAAGCCAGCTTGTCGTGAACGGCGATATCGGACAGGATCTTGCGATCGATCTCGATAGAAGCCTTCTTCAGACCGTTGATCAGACGGCTGTAGGACAGACCGTTCTGACGGGCAGCAGCGTTGATACGCGCAATCCACAGCTGACGGAATTGACGCTTTTTCTGGCGACGGTCACGGTAGGCATACTGACCAGCTTTGGTTACCGCTTGTACCGCTACGCGGTAAACACGGGAACGGGCGCCGTAGTAACCCTTGGCGGCTTTCATTACTTTCTTGTGACGAGCACGAGCAGTCACACCACGTTTAACTC
The DNA here is from genome assembly GCF_049173735.1 of Aeromonas sp. 602396. Classification (NCBI taxonomy): domain Bacteria; kingdom Pseudomonadati; phylum Pseudomonadota; class Gammaproteobacteria; order Aeromonadales; family Aeromonadaceae; genus Aeromonas; species Aeromonas sp. 602396. The sequence continues at coordinate 209,537 of NZ_JAAKSD010000006.1, forward strand.
TTGGCATTTTTCACATCCCCCCTTATGCGTACGGCAGACAAGCGACAACACGTTTGTGGTCGGCAGCGGAAACAAAGAACTTCGGTCCCAGCTGACGCTTACGCTTACTGCTCTTCTTGGTCAGGATGTGACGCAGGTGGTTGTGCTTGCACTTGAAGCGACCTGAGCCAGTCTTCTTGAAGCGCTTTGCGGCGCCCCGGTTGGTTTTCATCTTCGGCATTTCATACTCCGCATTGTGAGTGACAACAAAATCGCAAGGCGAACCGACTCATGGAGCGAGCCCCATGAGTCAATTTCTTGTGGGCCTTAAGATTTCTTCTTAGGTGCGAGGACCATCACAGCTTGACGGCCTTCGACTTTCGGGAACGATTCGACTACGGCTAACTCTTCCAGATCGTTCTTGACGCGCTCAAGAACCTTGATACCAAGATCCTGGTGTGCCATTTCACGACCACGGAAGCGCAGGGTGACCTTAGCCTTGTCCCCGTCTTCCAGAAAGCGAACCAGGTTGCGTAGTTTTACCTGATAGTCGCCTTCGTCAGTGCCAGGACGGAATTTGATCTCCTTGACCTGGACGACTTTCTGCTTTTTCTTCTGTTCTTTGGTGGTTTTGCTCTTTTCGTAGAGGAATTTGCCGTAATCCATGATCCGGCAAACGGGCGGCTCGGCGTTCGGACTGATCTCGACCAGATCCACTTCGGCCTCTGCGGCCAAGTTCAGTGCTTCCTGGATAGATACGATGCCAAGAGCTTCGCCATCCAGACCAGCCAAACGAACTTCTTTCAGACGGATCTCTTCATTGATCCGGTGAGCGCGGGCTTGCGGTTGCTTGCCCAGTTTTTTTCCGCCTTTTATAGCTTATTCCTCCACTTTCTTTTGTCCGCGGGTCTGAACTTCCTGGGTCAGCAGAGCGATGAACTCTTCAACAGGATAAGTGCCCAGGTCAGCCCCTTTACGAGTCCGTACTGCAATCTTACCGGCTTCAACTTCTTTATCGCCGCAGACCAGCATGAAAGGTACTCGCTTCAAAGTATGCTCGCGGATTTTAAAGCCAATCTTCTCATTTCTCAAGTCCGCTTTTGCGCGAAGGCCCGCATCATTCAATGCTTTGGCTACTTTCACCGCATAATCGGCCTGATTGTCCGTGATATTCATGACCACAGCCTGAGTCGGAGCCAACCAGGTCGGGAACAGACCGGCGTACTCTTCAGTCAGAATACCGATGAAGCGCTCGATAGAACCCAAGATGGCCCGGTGGATCATCACAGGAACATGACGATCGTTGTTTTCGCCCACATAAGTGGCACCCAGACGACCAGGCAGGGCAAAGTCGAGCTGCACGGTACCACATTGCCACGCACGATCAAGGCAATCGTGCAGGGTAAATTCAATTTTTGGACCGTAGAACGCCCCTTCACCCGGCTGCAAATCGTACTTCAGACCGTTGAGCTCCAGCGCTTCGGCCAGCGCTTTCTCGGCACGATCCCACATCTCGTCAGAGCCGATACGCTGCTCGGGACGAGTGGAGAGCTTGACCACGATGTTCTCGAAGCCAAAGGTACCGTAGACGTCATAGACCATACGAATACAGCCGGAGACCTCTTCCATGATCTGCTCTTCGGTACAGAAGATGTGAGCGTCATCCTGAGTGAAACCGCGCACCCGCATCAGACCGTGCAGGGAACCGGACGGCTCGTTGCGGTGGCAGGAACCAAACTCGGCCATACGCAGCGGCAAATCACGGTAGGACTTCAGACCCTGGTTGAAGATCTGGACGTGACCCGGGCAGTTCATCGGCTTGATGGCGTACTCGCGGTTTTCGGACTGGGTGGTGAACATGGCCTGGGCATACTTCTCCCAGTGACCTGAACGCTCCCACAGGACGCGGTCCATCATGAACGGACCTTTCACTTCCTGATAGTCGTACTCTTTGAGCTTGCCGCGGATAAAGGTTTCCAGCTCACGGAAGATGGTCCAGCCATCGTTGTGCCAGAACACCATACCGGGTGCTTCTTCCTGCATGTGATACAGGTCGAGCTGCTTGCCGATCTTGCGGTGGTCGCGCTTGGCGGCCTCTTCCAGACGCTGCAGATAGGCCTTGAGTTGCTTCTTGTCAGCCCAGGCGGTACCGTAGATACGCTGCAGCATCTTGTTGTTGGAGTCGCCACGCCAGTAGGCGCCGGACATCTTCAGCAACTTGAAGTGGTGGCAGTGACGCATGTTGGGCACGTGCGGGCCGCGACACATGTCGATGTACTCTTCGTGATGATAGAGACCTGGCTGGTCATCACGGGCAATGTTCTGATCCAGGATTTCGACTTTGTAAGACTCGCCGCGCGCCTCGAATACATCGCGCGCTTCTTGCCAGGAGACTTTCTTCTTGATGACGTCGTAATCCTTGGCTACCAGCGCCAGCATGCGCTCTTCCAGGGCAGCCAGATCTTCATCGGTCAGGGTACGGTCAAGATCAACGTCATAGTAGAAGCCGTTGTCGATGACAGGACCGATGGCCATCTTGGTCTGGGGCCAGAGTTGCTTGATAGCATGACCCAGCAAGTGGGCGCAGGAGTGGCGCAGGATGTCCAGACCTTCTTCGTCTTTGGCGGTGATGATGGCCAGCGCAGCATCGGCTTCGATCAGCTCGCAAGCATCCACTAGTTCACCGTTTACCCGACCGGCAATGCACGCCTTGGCGAGACCGGGACCGATGTCCGCAGCCACATCCATGACGGAAACAGAGTGGGCAAATTGACGTTGGCTGCCGTCAGGCAGAGTAATGATTGGCATTATGTGTTTCCTTATACAGTGGTGACCCCTACCAAAGGTCACATGCGGGATGGAAAAGAGATTCAAAAAGGTGATGTTCTGGTTCTCCACAGCACTTTGCGAAGACGGCCTGACACGTCAACCACATGTCTAACGTGACAAACCAAGCCAAAACGGCCCCATGCTACCAGAAGTCGGGCGTGCTGTATCGGATTTGCAGATATTTTCTACAGTCAAATGAGTCGCCTACCGACTATTCGCCAAGCAGGGATTGCCAGTTGAAGTCAAAGTCACTGCTCCCCTCCTCTGCCAGCGCCAGCTCTTGCAGCACCTGAAGCGCCAGCTTGTTGCCCTTTTGTGCCGCCTGATAGAGCCACTGTTTCGCCTGTGGCAAATCGACCCTGCCGCTGACCCCCATCAGATGAAGGACGCCGACTTTCAGCATGGCCGGGACGTCACCATTACGGGCAGCCTGATCCATCCAGTGAAAGGCTTGGCGCAGATCTCGCTTGACCCCAACACCGCGCAGATAGAGTTCTGCCAGCCGATATTGGCCGAAGGCATCCCCTGCCTGCGCCGACTGGAGATAGAAGCTGATGGCCTGATGGATATCCTGCTCGCTCCCCTGCCCCACCTCATGGCTCCAGCCCATCAAGGCTTGCGCCCTAGGTTGCCCTTGCGCCGCCAGTGGCGACCAGATCCGGGTCGCCTCATCGAAGTGACCGGTACGCCAGGCACGGTTGGCAGCAGCCATCTCCTGCTCGGTAGAGAGTGGAAGCAGACGCCAGATAACAAGGGCAAGCAGACCGATAAACAGCCAGTGGGAAGGGGTGGGTCTCATGATGATTTCCGTGATCCAGTTCTCATTTCGTCTATGTAAACGAAATGTAGCGTTGCGATCAAGCAAGAGATCCCTACGACAACCCTTTTTGCACCCGCTCGATCAGCAGTTGTTGTCATTTATCCGGGGCACCTGCAAAATAACTGTATGTATAAACAGTATCGGTGAACACCATGGCAGGACGAGGCAGCCCCAACAATATCGATCACCGTTTTAGCGGTCCCCTTGTCGAAGCGGTCGATGACGGCTGGCAATCGTCCGATTGGGATGCCGCCTTCACCCCCTCTGTGCCTGGCACCGAGGTGCGGGAGATCGATGCACGCAGCATTATCAGCTACAACAACTCGCCGGATGTGCCTTTTGGTCGCTCCATCAACCCCTATCAGGGGTGCGAACACGGCTGCATCTACTGCTATGCCAGACCCAGCCACGCCTATCTGGAGCTCTCCCCTGGCCTTGATTTCGAGAGCAAGCTGTTTGCCAAACGCAATGCAGCCGACCTGCTGCGCCGGGAGTTTGCCAAACCTGTCTATCTGCCACAGACCATCTTCATTGGCGCCAATACCGACCCCTATCAACCCATCGAGCAGCGCTATCGCCTCACCCGGCAGTTGCTGGAAGTGATGCTGGCCCACCGCCACCCGGTCGGGCTCATTACCAAGAGCGCCATGATCTTGCGCGACCTCGATCTGTTGACCGAGCTGGCCAGAGAGGGACTGTGTCAGGTGATGGTATCGGTGACGACCTTGAACGAAACCCTGCGACGACAGCTGGAGCCCCGCGCCAGCACGGGCACCGGCCGCTTGAAAGTGATCGAGAAGCTGGCCAACGCTGGCGTGCAGGTGGGGGTTCTGGCCGCCCCCATGATCCCGCGGCTCAATGAACCTGAGCTGGAGCAGATCATCAAATCGGCCGCCGAGGCTGGCGCCAGCTGCGCCGATTACATCCTGCTACGGCTACCCCACGAGCTGGCGCCGCTATTTGGTGACTGGCTCGATACCCACTATCCGGGCCAGAAGGAGGCTATTTTGAATCAGTTGCGAGCCAGCCGCGGTGGCGGGCTCAGCAGTACCGCCTTCGGCACCCGCATGCGTGGTGAGGGGCACTTTGCCGATCTGCTGGCCCAGCGCTTTCGCCTCATCAGCAAGCGCCTCGATCTGGGCAAACGCCATATTCAGCTCAGGCTGGATGGGTTTATCCGCCCCGGGGAGCAGCTGTCGCTCTTCTAATCCTCCCTTTTACTCCCTTCACACATCACGTGCACAGCCCTTGCCTGCTAAGAGGTTGAGAGGAAGACCTGCCGCGACACATCCTGTGGAAACCCCGCGTTTCAGAATTTTCCAACGAAGTAGCCATGTCGCGACAAGAAAGCGCTATTCGGTAAAGAGAGGGCTAACGCCTTAGCCTGCGCGCTGATCCCGCCCCTGCTGCACCATTTCAACCGGCAGTCGCGAGGGTTCATGGGCCACTTCGTGCTCATCCTCTTCATACAGCGGCACCTCTGATTCGCCCCATACCCGGCTCCACCAAATTTCCCACGTGATCCAACTGGTCATATGCAGCTCCTGACGGTGAAGGTGATGGCAACAACGCACCACTCGCCTGGCAGGATAGCGGCTGGGAATGACAGGGAAATGACAAAAAAATCACTTGTAAAAAGGCAACTGGCGGTGGCGAGGAAAAGCCGAAACAGTTCACATATTCGGCGAAATCATACTGAAAGCGGTCACAAATCTGCAGGTTGTTGATTGCAGCTCACTCTGTTCCCGCCAAAGCTGAGTTGCCCATTCAGGCATCTATAAAAACAGGGACACAATAATGAAACACACAGCGGGAATATGGGCGATCGCAGGCATGCTGATCGCCCCCTTGGCGCACGCCGACGTCATACTGCACGCCTTCAACTGGAAGTACAGTGAAGTGACCGCCAAAGCCGATCTTATCAAGTCAGCCGGTTACAAACAGGTACTCATCTCACCACCTCTCAAGTCATCAGGCAACGAGTGGTGGGCTCGTTACCAGCCGCAGGATCTGCGTCTTGTCGACTCCCCTCTTGGCAACAAGCAGGATCTCGAGCAGCTGATCGCCGCCATGAAGGCGCGAGGTATCGCCGTCTATGCCGATGTGGTGCTCAACCACATGGCCAACGAAAGCTGGAAACGCAGCGATCTCAACTATCCCGGCAACGAGCTGCTGCAAAGCTACGCCAGCAACCCGGCCTATTTCGAGCGCCAGAAACTGTTTGGCGATCTCGGGCAAAACTTCCTCTCCGGTCAGGATTTTCATCCCGAAGGGTGCATTAGCGACTGGAGCGATCCGGGTCATGTCCAGTATTGGCGACTCTGTGGTGGTGCCGGTGACAAGGGGCTGCCGGATCTGGATCCCAACAACTGGGTAGTGAGCCAGCAACAGGCCTATCTCAAGGCGCTTAAGGGGATGGGGATCAAGGGTTTTCGGGTCGATGCGGTCAAACACATGAGCGATTACCAGATCAATGCCGTGTTCACCCCCGAGATCAAACAGGGGATGCATGTCTTTGGCGAGGTGATCACCACAGGGGGCGCAGGCAGCACCGATTACGAGCGCTTCCTCAAACCCTACCTCGACAGCAGCGGCCAGGGAGCCTATGACTTTCCGCTGTTTGCCTCCCTGCGCGGTGCCTTCAGTTACGGTGGCAGCATGAACCTGCTGGCGGATCCGGGCGCCTATGGTCAGGCGCTACCGGGCAGTCGTGCCGTCACCTTTGCCGTGACCCACGACATCCCCACCAACGACGGCTTCCGCTATCAGATCCTGAGCCAGACTGACGAGAAGCTGGCCTATGCCTACCTGCTCGGCCGCGATGGTGGCTCGCCACTGGTCTATTCGGATCACGGCGAAACCCAGGCCAAGGATGGACTGCGCTGGCAGGATTACTACCAGCGCGCCGATCTCAAGGAGATGATCCGCTTCCACAATACGGTGCAGGGTCAACCCATGCAGCTGATCGGCAGCGGTGACTGCTTCGTGCTGTTCAAACGGGGCAAACAGGGGCTGGTCGGCATAAACAAGTGCGACTATGAGCAGGAGTATTGGCTCGATACCGCCAAGTTCGAGATGAACTGGTATCGCAACTATCGTGACGTGCTCGACCAAGGTGCCGTGGTCAATGTGCAGAGCCAGTGGTTACGGGTCGCCATTCCCGCCCGCAGCGCCAGAATGTGGCTGCAGGAGTGAGCCAGCCGTAAGAGCAGCGTAGAGTCATAAAATGCAAATAAATAAAAAGAGCGACCACCTGGGTCGCTCTTTTTGATCAGAGACGTTGCTCGGGTAACTGGTGACGATTACTCGTCGCCCGCTTCCCCAGCATCGACCGCATCAGTGCCGGTCACGGTATCGGTACCTTCAGATACATCACCGTCAACGGCCAAAGCGTCGTTCTCGTCTTCGTCGCTCTCGGCGATACGCTGCAGGCCAACCACGGTCTCGTCTTCACCGGTACGGATCAGACGGACACCGCCGGTGTTACGGCCAATGACGCTCACCTCGGCAACACGGGTACGCACCAGGGTACCGCCGTTGGTGATCAGCATGATCTGGTCGGTATCTTCGACCTGGATCGCATCGATCACCTTGCCATTGCGCTCATCCACCTTGATGGAGATAACGCCTTGGGTACCACGGCTCTTGGTCGGGTATTCGGCCAACGCAGTCCGCTTGCCGTAACCGTTCTCGGTGGCGGTGAGGATGGCACCTTCGCCGCGCGGAACGATGAGGGAAACCACCTTGTCACCGGCGCCCAGCTTGATGCCGCGTACACCGGCGGCGGTACGACCCATGGGACGCACACCCTTGAAGGTGCCCTTGCTTTCGGTGCCTTCGCCGTTGTCGCTGCCATCATCGTCATTGCCGGCATCGTCGTCGGTTTCAACGTCATCGCTGACATCGGCATCGGCGCGACCGCTGCCTTCCGCGAAGCGAACAACTTTGCCCGCGTCGGAGAAGAGCATGATCTCGTTGCTGCCGTCGGTGATATCCACCCCGATCAGCTCATCACCCTCTTTGAGGTTGATGGCACGAATACCGGAGGAGAGCGGACGGCTGAAGTCGGAGAGGCTGGTTTTCTTCACGGTACCATTGGCGGTGGCGAAGAACACATACTTCTCGGCATCATACTCCTTCACCGGCAGGATAGCGGTGATACGCTCACCCTCTTCCAGCGGCAGCAGGTTGATGATCGGACGACCACGGGCGCCACGGGACGCTTCCGGCAGCTGGTAAACCTTGAGCCAGTAGACCTTGCCACGGGTGGAGAAGCACAGAATGGTGTCGTGGGTGTTGGCCACCAGCAGACGCTCCACAAAGTCCTCTTCCTTGATCCGGGTGGCCGACTTGCCACGACCACCACGGCGCTGGGCCTCGTAGTCGGAGAGCGGCTGATACTTCACATAGCCCTGGTGAGACAGGGTAACCACCACATCTTCCGGGGTGATCAGATCTTCGATGTTGATCTCGGCACTGGACATGCTGATCTCGGTGCGACGCTCGTCGCCATACTGCTCACGCACGGCCAGTAGTTCATCGCGGATCACTTCCATCAGACGAGCCGGGCTCGCCAGGATGTGCAGCAGCTCGGCGATCAGATCCAGCAAAGATTGGTACTCTTCCAGGATCTTCTCGTGCTCGAGGCCGGTCAGCTTGTGCAGACGCAGGTCAAGGATGGCCTGGGCTTGCTGTTCGGTCAGGAAGTATTGGCCTTCACGGATACCAAACTCCGGCTCCAGCCACTCTGGCCGTGCCGCGTCGTCGCCCGCTTTTTCCAGCATGGCGGCCACGTTGCCGAGTTCCCAGCCCTTGGCAACCAGGCCCGCTTTCGCGTCGGCCGGGGTCGCGCTGTGGCGGATCAGCTCGATGATGGGATCAATGTTGGCCAGCGCAACCGCCAGACCTTCCAAAATGTGTGCCCGATCCCGCGCCTTGCGCAGTTCGAACACGGTCCGGCGAGTCACCACTTCACGGCGGTGCAGCAGGAACGCATCCAGGATCTCTTTAAGGTTCATCACCTTGGGCTGGTTGTTATCGAGCGCCACCATGTTGATGCCGAACGTGGTCTGCATCTGGGTGTGCTTGTAGAGATTGTTCAGCACAATCTCGCCGGACTCGCCGCGCTTGATCTCGATAACGATGCGCATGCCGTCTTTGTCAGACTCATCGCGCAGGGCACTGATGCCCTCGATCTTCTTCTCTTTGACCAGCTCGGCGATCTTCTCGATCAGTCGAGCCTTGTTCACCTGATAGGGGATCTCGTGAACGATGATGGTCTCGCGACTGGTCTTCTCGTCCACTTCCACTTCAGCTTTGGCCCGCACATAGATGGAGCCACGACCGGTACGGTACGCCTGCACGATGCCGGAACGACCGTTGATAATGCCGCCGGTGGGGAAATCCGGGCCGGTGATGTAGGTCATCAGCTCGTCAATGGTGAGGTCGCCGTTTTCGATCAGCGCCAGGCAGCCATTGACAATCTCGGTGAGATTGTGAGGCGGAATGTTGGTCGCCATGCCCACCGCGATACCGGAGGAGCCGTTGACCAGCAGGTTGGGAACCTTGGTAGGCATGACCGCCGGGATCATCTCGGTGCCGTCATAGTTCGGCACCCAGTCCACGGTCTCTTTGTCCAGATCAGCCAGCAGCTCGTGGGAGATGCGGGCCATCCGCACTTCGGTATAACGCATCGCCGCGGCGCTGTCGCCGTCGACCGAACCAAAGTTGCCCTGACCATCGACCAGCATGTAACGCATGGAGAAATCCTGCGCCATCCGGACAATGGTGTCATACACAGCGCTATCGCCGTGCGGGTGATATTTACCGATTACGTCACCGACCACACGGGCCGATTTTTTATAGGGCTTGTTCCAGTCGTTCCCCAACTCGTTCATAGCAAACAGAACGCGGCGGTGAACCGGTTTCAAGCCATCACGCACATCCGGCAGAGCTCGTCCTACGATCACGCTCATGGCGTAATCAAGATAGGAACTCTTGAGCTCTTCTTCGATGTTGACCGGCGTGATCTCTCTGGCCAGATCGCTCATAGAAAGCCTTATCCCTAATTAGTTGTTCTTTGGCTTAAACAGCGCGACATGGTAACACACTGAGCCAAATACCTTAAGCCACAAATCGGGTATCAGATCGGGCTGGTGTGACAAAGTCCGTCCGTTATAATGCCCGCCAGGACAATAGATTGCGCCCATGACTCAGAAGCGGGCGCCCTGCCACAGGATCTTCGAAAAATGAACAGTGATGCCAATGTCGATCTGACAGAAATCGCCAAGTTTGAAGCCATCGCCTCCCGCTGGTGGGACATGGAAGGTGAATTCAAACCCCTGCATCAAATCAATCCGGTACGCCTTGACTGGATCACCGACAAAAGTGGCGGTCTGTTTGGCAAGCGCATTCTCGATATCGGATGTGGCGGTGGCATTCTCTCCGAGAGCATGGCCCGCCGTGGTGCCAAGGTCACCGGCATCGACATGGGCAAGGAGCCCCTCGGCGTCGCCCGCTTGCACGCCCTGGAGCAGGGTGTCGAGCTCGAGTACCGCCAGATCACTGCCGAAGCCCATGCCGCCGAAGTGCCGGGCCAGTATGACGTGGTCACCTGCATGGAGATGCTGGAGCATGTGCCGGACCCCGCCTCCGTGCTGCGCGCCATCGCTACCCTGGTGCGCCCGGGCGGCCGGGTGTTTGTCTCCACCATCAACCGCAACCCCAAATCCTATCTGATGATGATCATCGGGGCCGAATACCTGATGAAGATGGTGCCCAAGGGTACCCACGATCACAAAAAATTCATCACCCCGGCCGAACTGTGTCGCATGGGGGAAGCGGCTGGCCTGCTGGTGCGGGACATGAGCGGCGTCCACTACGCCCCCCTCACCAACCAGTTCAAGCTCGGCAAAAATGTCGACGTCAACTATATGGTGGAGTTTGTCCGCCCGGAGCACGGTTGATGAGCGCCTCTCGCCCTCTTCCCCTGCGCGGTGTACTGTTCGATCTGGATGGCACCCTGCTCGACACAGCCCCGGATCTGGGGGCCGCCGTCAACCACGTGCTGATAAACGAAGGCTTTGCGCCGCTCTCTGACGATATTATTCGTCAGACCACCTCCCACGGAGCGCTCGGGCTGCTGAAAGCAGGCCTCGGCGACGAACTGCTTGAAGAGCTGGGGACCACGCGCCTGCGCAATGCCCTGCTCGACTACTACGCGGCCAATCTCTGCGTCGGTACCCGTCCCTATGAGGGAATGGTGGATCTTATCGAGTGGCTCGACGAGAAACAGCTACCTTGGGGTATCGTCACCAACAAGCCGGGCTTTCTCACCGAGCCACTGCTGGCAGCCCTGCCAGAGCTTGCCAGCTGCGGCGTCACTGTCAGCGCCGATACCCTGCCGGTACGCAAGCCCGACCCCGCCCCCATGTTCTTTGCCTGCGAGAAGCTGGGGGTCGAGGCGGCTCACTGCCTCTATGTGGGGGATCATGTGCGGGATATCGAAGCAGGCCGCAATGCTGGCATGCGCACCGCGGTCGCTGGTTGGGGGTATCTCAATGATGAGGAAGATCCCGCCCAGTGGGGCGCCGATCTGCACTTTGATACCGTGCAGGCCCTGCACCACTGGCTGCGCTATGAGTTGACGGCCAATGCGTAACGCGCAGCCTTACCGGCTGATATGCGATAACGGGGCGAAGAGACTCTCCGCCCCTTGCATCTCTTCCTTTACGCTTCCGCGACCTGCGCCACCATCACTCGTCTATTCATGGATAATAAAGGCAGCTTTCTGCCTGTTAGATACCCATTTGACAAGCTCGCAGCCGTCACAAAGCGGCCACAAACCACCCTCATCTGATGCAAAGCCCTTGCCACGCTGAGCCCGCGGCTGCGACAACTGGACAGCTTTTGACCCTTGTTGCATAAGGGATAATCAGCCGCCGTTTGCTAGTAAAAAGCCCCCCGTTTCGCAAGCAAAAAAAGTTATTTAAATTTTCCATCTTCGATCGGGAGGCTTGCATTTGACGAAGCGGACGAATGAAAACCCGCTCACTGTGAGCAACCACTAACAGAGACAACAACACCCACAATTTATCCACAGCAAGCCAGTTATCCACACATTGCAATGCGTAGCCGACCTCACTATCTTGTAGCTCGAACTTAAAATAACACTACATCTTGTGATTCATCGCACAATCTCTACCCAATACCTGCACATCGCCGGGGCCAGGGTGGTGTCATTGTGCGATGGTTTTTCGGGAATCAACTAAAGGTCATCAGCCAATGAACTTGTTTGTGACGAAGCGTAACGGACACAAAGAACCCATCGATCTGGATAAAATTCACCGCGTGCTGGACTGGGCCGCCGAGGGTCTCGACAACGTGTCGGTCTCCCAGGTAGAGCTCAAGTCCCACATCCAGTTCTATGACGGTATCCGTACCGCCGACATTCACGAAACCATCATCAAGGCGACGGCTGACCTCATCTCCGAGCAGACCCCTGACTACCAGTACATGGCCGCCCGTCTGGCCATCTTCCACCTGCGCAAGAAGGCCTACGGCCAGTTCGAACCGCCCCACCTCTACCAGCACGTGGCTCGTCTGGTGGACATGGGCAAGTACGACAAACACCTGCTGGAAGACTACACCCAGGCTGAATTCGAAGAGCTGAACGCGCACATGGATCACTGGCGCGACATGAACTTCTCCTACGCGGCGGTCAAGCAGCTGGAAGGCAAGTATCTGGTACAAAACCGCGTCACCGGCGAGATCTACGAGAGCCCGCAGTTCCTCTACATTCTGGTAGCGGCCTGCCTCTTCTCCAAGTATCCGAAGGATACCCGTCTGGACTACATCAAGCGCTTCTATGATGCGGTCTCGACCTTCAAGATCTCGCTGCCGACCCCGATCATGAGCGGCGTGCGCACCCCGACCCGTCAGTTCAGCTCCTGCGTACTGATCGAGTGCGACGACAGCCTGGACTCCATCAACGCCACCGCCAGCTCCATCGTGCGTTACGTTTCCCAGCGCGCCGGTATCGGCATCAACGCCGGTCGCATCCGCGGTCTGGGCAGCCCCATCCGTGGTGGCGAAGCGTTCCACACCGGTTGCATCCCCTTCTACAAATACTTCCAGACTGCCGTGAAGTGCTGCTCCCAGGGCGGCGTGCGCGGCGGTGCGGCCACTCTGTTCTACCCGCTGTGGCACACTGAAGTGGAAAGCCTGCTGGTGCTGAAGAACAACCGCGGCGTGGAAGAGAACCGTGTTCGTCACATGGACTACGGCGTGCAGATCAACAAGCTGATGTACCAGCGCCTCATCAAGGGCGGTGACATCACCCTGTTCTCCCCGTCCGATGCGCCGGGTCTGTACGACGCCTTCTTCGCCGATCAGGACAAGTTCGAAGAGCTCTACGTCAAGTACGAGCAGGATCCGGCCATTCGCAAGAAGTCTCTGAAAGCGGTAGACCTCTTCTCCTTGATGATGCAGGAGCGTGCCGGTACCGGTCGCATCTACATCCAGAACGTGGATCACTGCAACACCCACAGCCCGTTCGACCCGAGCGTGGCGCCGGTACGCCAGTCCAACCTCTGCCTCGAGATTGCGCTGCCGACCAAGCCGCTCAACAACATCGACGACGAGAACGGCGAGATCGCTCTGTGCACCCTCTCTGCCTTCAACCTGGGTGCCATCGACAAACTGGAAGATCTGGAAGAGATGGCGGATCTGGCCGTGCGCGCCCTCGATGCCCTGCTCGACTATCAGGACTACCCGATTGCCGCCGCCAAGCGTGGCAGCATGGGTCGCCGTACTCTGGGTATCGGCGTCATCAACTACGCCTACTACCTGGCCAAGAACGGTGCCCGCTACTCTGATGGCTCCGGTCTGGCGCTGACTCACCGCACCTTCGAGGCGATCCAGTACTACCTGCTGAAAGCCTCCGTGCAGCTGGCCCGCGAATTCGGCCCCTGCCCGCTGTTTGGCGAGACCACCTATGCCCAGGGCATTCTGCCGATCGACACCTACAAGAAGGATCTGGATGCGCTGTGCAGCGAGCCGCTGCATCTGGATTGGGAAAGCCTGCGCGAAGAGATCAAATCCGTGGGTCTGCGCAACTCCACCCTGACCGCCCTGATGCCGAGCGAGACCTCCAGCCAGATTTCCAACGCCACCAACGGTATCGAGCCGCCGCGCGGTTTGGTCTCGGTCAAGGCGTCCAAAGACGGCATTCTCAAACAGGTAGTGCCCGAGTATGATCGCCTGAAAGATCAATACGAACTGCTCTGGAAGCAACCGAGCGTTGACGGCTACCTGCAGCTGGTCGGTATCATGCAGAAGTTTGTGGATCAGGCGATCTCCGCCAACACCAACTACGATCCGGCCCGTTTCGAAGGCAACAAGGTGCCGATGAAGCAGCTGCTGAAGGACTTGCTGACCGCCTACAAATACGGCCTCAAGACCCTCTACTATCACAACACCCGTGATGGTGCAGACGATGCCCAGACCGACCTGCAAGATGACGGTTGTGCTGGCGGGGCTTGCAAAATCTAAGTCACGGCAAGATCTGATAACCGGGCGGGAGCGACAAGCTCCCGCTCTCCTGTTTTCTCCATACAGACATTCTGGTAACCATGGCCTATTCAACTTTCTGCCAAACCCAAAACGACCAGCTCAAAGAGCCGATGTTTTTTGGCCAATCGGTCAACGTAGCCCGTTATGACCAGCAAAAGCACGAAGTGTTCGAGCGGCTGATCGAAAAGCAACTCTCCTTCTTCTGGCGCCCGGAAGAGGTGGATGTCTCCCGTGATCGCATCGACTATCAGGCCCTGCCCCCCCACGAGCAGCACATCTTCATCTCCAACCTGAAGTACCAGACCCTGCTGGACTCCATTCAGGGGCGCAGCCCCAACGTGGCCCTGCTGCCGCTAGTCTCCATTCCGGAGCTGGAAACCTGGATTGAGACCTGGGCGTTCTCGGAGACCATCCACTCTCGCTCCTACACCCATATCATCCGCAATATCGTCAACACCCCCGCCCAGGTGTTCGACGACATCGTGACCAACGAGCAGATCCTGAAGCGCGCCGGCTCCATCAGCCACTTCTACGACGACCTGATCGAAGCGACCGCCCTCTACAACCTGCACGGTGAAGGTACCCACACCGTCGCGGGCCGCGAAGTGACCATCACATTGCGCGAGCTCAAGAAGAAGCTCTATCTCTGCCTAATGAGCGTCAACGCGCTGGAAGCGATCCGCTTCTACGTCAGCTTCGCCTGCTCCTTTGCCTTCGCCGAGCGCGAACTGATGGAAGGCAACGCCAAGATCATCAAGATGATCGCCCGCGATGAAGCGCTGCACCTGACCGGCACCCAGCACATGCTGAATCTGATGCGCAGCGGTCAGGACGACCCGGAGATGGCCGAGATCGCGCTGGAGTGCGAGCAAGCCTGTTTCGACCTGTTCAAAGAGGCCGCCATTCAAGAGAAAGAGTGGGCCGAGTACCTGTTCCAGGGCGGCTCCATGATCGGCCTGAACAAAGACATCCTCTGCCAGTATGTCGAGTACATCACAAACCTGCGGATGGCCGCGGTCGGCCTGCAGCCAGCCTTTGCCGGCACCAAGCAAAACCCGATCCCCTGGATCAACACCTGGCTGTCGTCCGATAACGTGCAGGTCGCCCCGCAAGAGGTGGAGGTCAGCTCCTATCTGGTGGGTCAGATCGACAGCGAAGTAAATGCCGACGACCTGGGTGATTTCGAGCTGTGAGTGACGCCACCAACACGCTGACCCCTGCCCCGCACGCACCTGCCGAACAGCATGCGGTCGTGGCACCACGGGTACATACCCGGGATGGTGCCGTGCTGCACGCCCATCCCGGCGAAAGCGTGTTGGAGACCCTGGAGCGCCATGGTCATCATGTGGAGTTCCAGTGTCGCAGCGGCTATTGCGGCGCTTGCCGCACTCCGCTGATGGCTGGCAAGGTGCACTACCCCAATGTGCCGCTGGCATTTGTCGCCCAAGGGGAGTGTCTCCCCTGCTGCTGCAAACCGGTCGGCGCCATCCGGCTGGATATCCAGAAGAGCTGACACCGCCACCAGCTGCCACTCTCACAAAATAGAAAGCCGCCGGAGCAATCCGGCGGCTTTTTTGTCTCTTCTGTCCCGTCCTGAATATGGTTTACACCTTTCCCCCCAATACATGGAGAACCCGATGGGACAAGGTGTGAAACGAACACAGCGCGATTACTCACTGACTTTTAAACTGGCACTGGTCGAGCAGATTGAAAAAGGCGAGCTCAGTTGCCAGCAAGCACAAGCCCGATATGG